>JBLHHU010000008.1:0-34774 GCA_047615735.1 Kiritimatiellia bacterium
TTCACATCTTTAGTGATGTGCCTGAGGCGTTGATTCGGGAATCCCTCGGGCCGATCTTTACGTTTTATCGACTGCGCACGGATGTCGGCCTGGTGCAAAAGACCTTGCTCTGTGAGGACGTGGACGCAAGTGTCGAGGCGCTGGATGCCTTCTATCCACCAAGTGTGGTGATGGTTGAGGATTTGGCGGATCAGCTTGCGCGTATGCAGTGTCGCCTGGTGTTGTGTGACATCGCGCCGCTGGGCATTCGCGCTGCGGATGTCGCGGGCATACCGTCCGTTCTGGTTGAAAATTTTACCTGGGATTGGATCTACGACGGTTACGCCGAGCATGCACCGGGCATCGCAGCGCATGCGCCGTACTTAAAGAAGCTGTTCGGTCAGGCAAGCTTGCATCTGCGTACTGAACCGTTGTGCAACAACCCTGGGGATGGCGATGCGGCGCTGGCGCCAATCAGTCGAGCACCGCGGCAAACATCGGAGGCCGTGCGCGCATCGCTCGGTTTCGCCGCTGATGCGCGCATGATTTTGTTCAATCTTGGCAGGGACGACGCGCAGGCTGCCCTCGACAACTGGCCGGAGGGCTGCGACGACGTCCGGCTTGTTGTGCCCACGCCCGACCCTGCGTTAGGGCTAGGGGATCGCGTGGTCTGTGTCGCGGCACAGGGCGGTCCCTATCATCCTGATTTGGTCCAGGCCTGCGACGGCGTCGTCGGCAAGTTAGGCTATAGCACGGTTGCGGAGGTGTACCATGCCGGCGTACCAATGGCTTATATGACACGCTCGACGTTTCGAGAGTCCGACGTGCTTGAGGCGTTCCTCCACAAGCACATTCCGAACGTATGGCTGGGTGTGGATGCGTTTGCAGGTGCGGCTTGGAGGACGGCATTGCCGACGCTTCTGGGTTTGACACGCGTGCGTCGCCAAACTGAAAATGGTGCATTTGTGGCGGCGGAGTTGATTCTGGAGCGGTTACGATCCTAACGGCGTGTCCCGAATGCCGCTAACTTAAGCCATTCGCGCATGGTGACTACGGCACGGTTAAGAATTTTACAGAAGGTCGCAAAGGACAAGAAGGAAAGAACCCTCCTTCGCGCTCCGCTCTACGGCGGAGCCCGCCGAGTTCCAATATTGGAACGCTTGACCCTGTCCCTGCTATTCCGCTTGGAGTCCGGTGGGCCCCGCCGGCAGCAGTGCTTGAGCCTTTGCGTCCTTCGCGACCTTCTGTAAATGGGTTTAGATTTTGACGCTGGAAGAGCTTAAGTTAGCGGTATTCCGGCGTGTCCCGAATGGCACTCGACCATGCACGTCTCGCATGGCCGACGTCGGATATTCGTGCCACTGAAATACTCAAACACCCAAAGAAATTCCAAGTCCAAAGGCCTGAAAAGGGCAGAAGACAGTGTTCTCTCTTAGCCATTCGTCAATCTGGTTCAGCAATTACTTGGGTACTTGCCACTCCGCTTCGCTCCGTTGCCGCCGAAGCGTCGGCCTGTCTCCCTTCGGTCGGCTGGGTACTTGCGGCAAGCCTATTTCCAGTTCGCGCGCTTGGGTAGCGATGTGGGGTCGATCATGCATTCTTTCATGCGGCGATAGAGCGTCGCGCGTCCAATGCCAAGGAGCTTAGCGGCTTCGCCGCGTTGTCCGCCGGACATTTCTAGTGCCTTTAGAATGCGTTCCTTTTCGTCTTCCGTCGAGCGTTGGGTCGCGCGCTTGGGTGTGTCGCCGCCTGCGAGGGAGGTGCGTATTTCGGGTGGCAGGTCGGTCAGGCGAATGTGTGTTTCTTTGCAGTGAATCGCGGCATAGGAAATGGCATTCTTGAGTTCGCGAACGTTGCCCGGCCATGCGTAATCCATGAGTGCGCGCATGGCAGCTTCGTCGATGTTCTCGACATCTTTGCCGGTGGACGCGCGTGCCGTTTCAATGAACGACTGCACCAGCCATGGAATGTCCTCGCTGCGTTCGCGCAAGGGGGGTAATTGGACCCGGGCGACACGGATGCGATAAAGCAGGTCGAGACGGAAGTTGCCATTCTTGACTTCTGCGTCGAGATCTTTGTGGGTGGCCGCCAGAATACGCACGTCGATTTTACGTGGGTTGGTTTCACCAATGCGGATGATTTCCTTTTGCTCGAGCGCGCGCAGAATACGGGTCTGCGTGTTGAGTGGGATATCGCCGATTTCATCCAGTAGAATGGTGCCCCCTGCCGCGGCTTCGAAAAAGCCCATTTGATCCGCAACGGCGTCGGTGAAGGCGCCTTTGGTATGACCGAAAAGTTGGCTGTTGATCAGTGAATCGCTCAAGCCAGCCGAGTTGACGACGATAAAAGGATTGTCACGGCGGGGACTCTCGTAATGCAGTGCGCGGGCAACGAGTTCCTTGCCTGTTCCGGTTTCGCCCTGAATCAAGACTGTGGCGTCGACTTTGGCGATGTCGCGGATCGTTTCGAAAACCTGCATCATGCTGCGGCTTTGCCCAAGGATATCGTGAAAGCTGGATTTCTCGCTCAGAAGTTGGCGCAGGTTGAAAATTTCTGACACGTCATACATGTAAATGATGCGTTTGTCCGGGTGTTGCGGGTCGTCTTGCACGTCGACGTCGAATGCGAAGGTACGGCCGTGATTGGCTTCGGCGTGCACTTGCAGACGCTCGCGCGTGTCGGGGGCCTGATGCAGTAGGGCTTCGAGGCGTTGCGTGTCATCGCCTCGGATGGGCAGCGCTTGGCGCCAGTGCTGGCCGACGACGGCCTTGGGGTCGAGCCCAAAGAAACGCGCCCCGCTTTCGCTGAGAAAGTCGATTTGGCCGAGTTCGTTGATGATGGTGGTGACGAACCGCAATTGATTAAGGACCGTCAATAAATGGTTACGATTATGTTCAATTTCAGAAATCAACTGCATCTGCTGACGGCGCAACAGGGTGAGTTCGTTGGTGTTCTGTTGGTAATCGAACATGCGGTGGGCATATTGGGTGGCATCCAGAAACAAGACATAATCGCCTTCCTCGCCGGGAAAAAGAAACAGATCCGCGTAGAGGTTTTCCTCGGTTTGAAGGCAGGGGATTTCTAGTGTTTCGCCGTTGAGGGGCAAGAGGCTTTCAAGGTAGTCGATTTGGTCCCCGATGGACCGTTCGCTGTCAATGGTCTTGATGCTGTATCGAGCGAGGTCGCCGCCGAACTGGACAGCGCGGTCGTTCTTTACGCAAAGATAGGCTGGATGGCGTGCGTCCACGCAAAGCGCGTTGAGCTTGCTGGCCACATGGGCGGGTATGTCGACGTTCATGCTGAAATCCGTCGAAGTGTCCACGATTACTCCAGGTTACGGTTCTTGGTTAGACCACACGCGTGTGGTCGTGCTCAGTAAATTGCCATTGCCAAAGCCTTAAAGGCTTCCTCTACACCCTGGCCCGTTTTGGCGCTCGTGCAGAACACGCGCCACCCACGTGCTTCCATTTTTTCAATCGTCTCGCTCGAAATTTCCCAATTCTCTTCGAGATCGCATTTATTGATAAGAACGACGGTGGGCAGTTCGCCCATCACACGTTCAATTGTCTCGTCAATGTCGACAGCGATGTCGAAGGTTTCCCGCCGAGTACCGTCGATAACGAGTAAATTTCCGGCAGAACCGCGCAAGTAACTGGGGGAGATGCTTTGCGAATTATCTTCACCATAGATATCCCAGATCAGCAAATCCATATCCGTGGTTTCAAGGGCGATACTCTTTTTGTCCACCTTAACACCGACCGTGGTCAGGTATTTGTCGCTGAAGACGCTGGTGACGAATTGGCGAACAAGACTGGTCTTGCCCACGGAGAAGGCGCCCAGCATACAGACTTTTTTCTTAATCACGCTCATGTCCGAACTCTTGGTCCAGCGCTGCCTGCGATTTTCGCAACACGCTGAGTCTGTGCATGATCAAGAAAAAGGTGTCAAATGGCAAGCCCGAATGGCACTAGTTTAAGCCTTTTGGCATGAGATAAACCTTTCTTGGCGTGCCATTGAAATACCCAAGTACCCAAAGAAATCCAAAGCTTAAAAAGGGGAGAAAACCGTGCTCTGACTTAGCCATTCGTTAATCTAGTCTAGTCATTGCTTGGGTGCTTGGGTGCTTGGGTATTTGGGTATTTGGGTGCTTGGGTGCTTGGGTGCTTGGGTGCTTGGGTGCTTGGGTGCTTGGGTATTTGGGTATTTGGGTATTTGGGTATTTGGGTGCTTCGTTGTTGAATGGCACGCACCATTGGCGTCGTCCTTGCGAAAGAAGCTTAAACTAGTGCCATTCTGGCAAGCCCTTCCGCGCAGGACCTACTGGAAGGGTGAAGGTTCTCGGTTTGTGCCGGGTTCTCCTTTTACTTTACGCTGTCGTTCCCGTCCGGTGTTACGTCGAAATCTGGGCCATGTCGGAGAGCGTCGACTCGATCAGAATGTCGGAGTTTCAGGCGCCGGGGCTGCATTCGCCAAATTGTGTCCACCTGCAGCCCCGATGCTTGAATCCTTTACCAGGACAAGCATCCGGCATTCTGACCGCGTCCCGCAACAATGGCCTTTGTGCACGATCTGCGCGTTGCGCGTTTCGTGCGGCGCGATGCCGCGGATCACGGGCGGGCCTTCAACCAGATTGAACTCAGTGGTTGTCTCGCCAGCTAAAACGGTCGAGTACCACTTCACGCCAAACCAGTATCGGTCACGTTGTGGGTATATTGCAGGTAGAGTGCCAAGCCCGGCGAGTGGCTCGATGTTTTTTTGTAAAAAGTCGTAAGATTTTCTAAGAGAAGAGATTGGGTAAATTCTGGATTGTTCGATCGGAATGCTTAAAAGGGGAATGTCTCGTTGGTAGTTTGTTCTGTCTCTGTCTCAGAGAGACAAACGTGGCCGCAAAACACTCAGCGAGACATGACTAACATACCGACCAGAATGCCGGTGACCATGCCCATCAAGACTTCGAGGCGTGTGTGCCCCAGCAGTTCTTTGAGTTTCACTTCGGAGAGATGGTGTTCACGGAAGAGTTCGTCGACGAGTTCATTCAGTAATTTTGCCTGTTGGCCGGCCGCTCGGCGCACGGTGGATGCGTCAAACATGACAATAAGGGCCAGACAGAGGGCGACGGTGAACACAGGCGAGTCGAAGCCGGTGCCGAGGCCAATGGCGGTGGCGAGGCCGCTGACCGTCGACGAGTGGGCACTGGGCATACCGCCCGTGCTGACCAGGTACTTAAAGTCGAGGCGACGTGTGCGATAGTAGCCGGCGACCATTTTAATGCCTTGGGCGATGATCCAGGCCCAGAGCGCCGCCCAGAAGTACGTATTATCGAGTAAGGCCCAAAATGGTGAATGCATGGTGTATGGCTCGTATCGCAGTTAAAGGTAAGCAGAATAGGCTCTTGGGCGTTTCAAGAAAAGCAGAAATGGCGTCCGGGTTAGGGATGGTCCTTGGCGGGCCCTCATTTCAGTAGGCATTGTCGTGGGCGAACATGGTCTTGGCGAGGATCTTGAAATCAAAGGAGAGCGACCAATTTTCTAGGTAATAGAGGTCGTATTTGATGCGCTCGGAAATGCTGGTGTCACCCCGGAGCCCTTTTACTTGGGCCCAACCTGTTAAGCCGGGTAGCGATTTGTGGCGCCACATATATCCGCTCACATCGGTTTTGAACTGTTCCACGAAATGCGGGCGTTCCGGGCGGGGGCCGACGAGACTCATGTCGCCTTTGAAGACGTTCCAGAATTGTGGAAACTCGTCAATGTTGTAGCGTCGTAGCACAGCGCCGATGCGGGTACGCCGCGCATCGTCCGCTTTTGTGAACACAGGGCCGGTCTGGTGCTCAGCGTTAAAGCACATGGTGCGTAGCTTGTAGAGTTTGAAGATGCGCCCGTGTTCCCCACAGCGCTCCTGTGCGTAGAAGACGGGGCCGGGCGAGTCGCGTTTGATCATGATGGCCGCCAAAAATACGATGGGTGCGGATAGCAGAAGGCCGGCAAAGGAACCCACGATGTCTTCGGCGCGTTTGGTCATGCGGTTCCAGAAGAAGTCGAGCGGCCAGCGCCGAACGCCTAGTAGGGGGATGTCATCGAGCGACTGCACGTCCATGCTTGAGGTCATAATGCGGAAAAGGTCTGGCACCATGTTGAAGGTGATCAAGTTATGTTCGCACAACAGGACAAGGTTCATCACGGAGCTGTGGTCCAGACTGGCATCGGTCAGGATGATCTGATTGACATGCGTTTCCTTGATGAATTCGGCAAGGTTGTCGATGTGTCCGATGACCAATTCGGGTTCAATTTTCGCGTCAATCTCATCGTTGTCACTGACGTGCATGAAGCCAATAACGCGGGATCGCAGCATGGGTTCTTTTTTGAGTGTGCGTCGCACATGGGCGGCCACGCTGTCCGTGCCCAGAATGAGGACCGGGTTGGTCTTGCTGCTGTGACGGGACCAGTTCCATTCGATGCGGAAAAGTATCCAGCGTTCGAGCATCAACAGCAGCAGCGTGCAGGGCAAGGAGAGGAGGATCGCAAGACGCGAAAAATCGAGGTCGTTTTGCACGAGAAATGCGATAACGATGGTCAGAACGCAGCCCATGCCCGCCGATTTCGTGATGCGCGGAATTTTTGTGACGAATGTGCCGGTCTGCGGACGGGCGTAAAGCCCTTGATTGTGCATGACGAGCAAAAAGAGTCCGCTCATCACCAGCGCGCCGGCGGCGTATTGTGGGTAGAGCGGGTCGGGTGGGGCGTGACGCAGCACAAACCATCCGCTATCAAAGCGAATCCATACCGCCAGGAGCGCTCCAGCCATGATGGCCGCGGTGTCCGTCAGTACGGCGATAACGCTGTACATCACATCGGGCGTATCTTTTTCTCGCATGCCCTTCAATATAGCCGCGTCCGACTAACGGGTGGAAGCATAATTGGGGGCAGATGAAAAACTGTGCTCAATTACACTTGCGAAGCCCCAAGCGGGAAGACTACCTTGTTTTTCAATTGTGTGTATGTGCGTCGGTTGGGCGCGAAACAGGAACAGGAGATCGTTGACATGTCTAAGACCTTTATGAAGCAGGTATCCCTAATTGCGGCGTCGTGTCTCTGGGTTTCCGCCGCCGCGGCTGCCGCTCCGGCGAATGGCCGCCCCGCGGTAGGCGTGAAAATAGGTACCCTGGGTGTAGCAGGCGAAGTCACCATTCCGCTGACGGAGCGTGTCAACCTTCGCGGTGTGGCAAACTACCTTGAATTCAGCACGGACAAGAAGATCGGCGATATTAGCTATGATTTGGATGTGGCTTTCTCATCATACGGTGGCTATCTCGACTTTCATCCCTTCATGAACAATTTCCGTATTTCAGGCGGCGTGCTCTCAAACGCCAATGAGATCGATCTTGATGCGACGCCTTCGGGTGCCGTCACGATAGGCAGTCGGGTCTATCCCGGTGCCCTCGTCGGCACCGTCTCTGGCCTGATCGAATTTGATGAAATCGCGCCCTATGTCGGCATCGGCTTCGGTGATGCGACGTTCGGGGAAGGCGCTTGGTCTTTTTCTTTCGACCTCGGTGTTTTGTTGCAGTCGTACGACGTTACGCTGACGGCCGATGGGCCTGCGACGGGAATTCCAGGGTTTTCGGACGATCTAGCTGCCGAAGAAGAGGACATTCAGGATGACCTGGACGGACTGGAGCTTTATCCCGTGCTGGCCTTCGGTATGGCATATCGATTCTGAAGTCAGCGGCACAGCGTTGGCGCACTTATTCCTGGAGCGTGGCACGTAAGCGGAACACGCGATTGGATAGCACCTGCACGGACGTCGTGTAGACGTTCATGGGTGGCGTGGCCTGAATGTCTGCGTGCATGATTTGGAAGAGCGATGACAAATCAGGTGCAGCCAGCAGGTCGTATGTCCGATCGACCGCGCTGGGCCACGTGAAATGCAGTGTGCGTTCCGCGGTGTTGGTCTGAGAGACGGTCAGGTTCAGCACATGCATCGCGTTCGTTGGTTGCGTGCCCGCGACGAATTCGTGCCAGGCAGAAGCGCCATCGCCATCATGGTCGCGCTGCGCTTCAACGATGAAGGCATCGTTTGTGAAACCGTGCCCCGCCAACCATGCTTCCGTCAGGCTATTGGTCACTAGGTTGAGTGCGAACACGGCGTGCAGGCTTCCCGTCGCGGCTACGTTGATCGCCGCCCAATGGAAATTTGTCTGACTGATATTCAGGCCATTGGTGAAAGACGTGTTGTCGGTAATAATGTCCGCGATGTGAGAAAATTGCGCCGCTTCAATGGTAAAGTTTAGGCTGTCACCCGCCTGTATGACGAGCGGGCCTGGTGGATTGACCGTTCCGGAGCCTGACGTAAAGACGTCAATGCGTCGGCTGGTGTTACAGATCGTGACGTGAAGCAATTGCTCCGGGTTTAGCGGGTCGTTGCTGAGCAGGCGCAGGATCCCTTCGCGCTGTTCGCCGTATGTAAGGGCTTGTGTGTCGAACCAGAGCAAGAGGGTCTGACTCGCTGAAACAGCGACGCTGCCATCGGTGGGGTCGATGGTCAGCCATTCGCCATACTCACCACCGAAGGGCGTCACGCGAATGTCGTCAATGAACCACCCTTCTTCCACAACGAAGCCGTCGGAGCCGAATCGCATTCGAATGTGCACGAACTGGTCGCCGTAAGCGCTGAGATCAAAGGTGACCTGTTCCCAGCCGCCGTCGCCAGCAAGCACCGGTGTCCCGCCCGGGAAGGGCGACGCCGGATGCCCGAAAATGACATAGGGGTAGCCGCCCACAGGAGGGATAGAGGAGAAATTAATACCGCCGTTGGTTGATATTTCTACGAGGCCGCCGTCCCATGCCGTTAGCGGATCGTTCAGGTCTTCGGTATCCAGCCAGTGCATGAAACTCAACATGCCATTGGTTGGAACGAAAATCTCAGGTGTTTGCAGCCACGCGTTCGCGCTGCTCGGATAGATGTGTGTGCTGTCCGAGCCGAAGTACCAACTGTTGCTTCCCGAAAAGGCGCGGACCGATGAAAGATGCCAGACGTCATTGATGCCCCCGTGGTTCCATCCGTTTTCGCCGCGTTCCACATCATCGCTGAATCCAGAGGGTGTCAGGTCGAGTGTCCAGTCCAAGCTGGCGTGTCCGTCGTTGGCAATTGATGCGAGACGACGTTCGATGCTGTCGATCGGAAGTTTGACGATGCCAAGCGCATTCGTATGGAGTGTCAAAACCGGATACCGAACGTCGAAGAGGTAAGTGCCGTTGATCGACTGCATGCCAGCTGTATCCGTCGCCAGAATTCGGTAATGGAACTGGTCGCCCGTCACGCCCGGGGCGGCGATGGCGTTTGAATAGCTCAGGCCGTTTTCTGTGACCATGTCGATGTGTTGCCACGCATCACTGTTGCGCTGCCATTCGAGACGCACGCGTGAAACCCCTGCGGCGTCGCTGACGTCGGCGCTGACCGCCCAATCAGCGGGTGTGTTCTGTGGATTCGGTAGGGGCGTGTGTGCGATGGCCGGCGGTGTCGGGCGCGAGTCAATGTCGTTCGGGTCGGTGTCGTCGAGATATTCGCTGCGATTACTAAAGCCATCGCCATCGTCGTCGACATTCGCTTGCATGGCGGTGGATCCTGCGTGCCAATGTTCCCACCAGTCCGGCAACCCGTCGCCATCGCTGTCGAGCGATGCGTCAAGATAAACAGCGACCGCGACTTTGGGGCCATCCATCGGGGAAATGGTGGCAGGGTTACTTGACTGGTTCGTGCTGCTGGGGTGGCGTGCGCCATTCACTGTCCATCCAATAAAGGCGTAGTTCGTGTCGCCGATCTGAATGTGTTCCGTGGCTACCGTTGTCACGGCGGTGGTCTGCTCCTGCCACCATGATACTTTGTCGATTTGCCCTGTGGGGTAGGAACGCTCTGTCAGCTGGTAGGCGGGCGCCCACTGCCAGTCGATGCTCGACGCCTCATCGTGAACAAAGCTGGTTGTCCGTTCTGTTCCCTGCGCGGGCACACTGCCGCTTCCCACCCAGCCGACACAGATGCTGCGCACGCTGTTGGAGGCTGGCGAATAGAGCAGTGCCGTGGCGGTGACGGTGATCCCGGACGGAAAATACGCGGTTCCATAATCGGGATCGACAACACCGATGTAGCCCGGGGACCCACTGATGCTCAAGGAAAGAGGGGGCACCACCGAAAATGCATAAGCATTTGTAGGGGCGTCTTGCGGCTGGACAATTGTGAGACCGTTCACGTCGGCCGCACTGATGAAGTAGTTAATTTCCGTCCCAACAGGGTGTGCTGGGATTTTGGTGCGGTAGATATTGTCTACAATAGGAAGCATCGCCACGTTCTGCATCAGGTTCGTGCCGTCAGCCGTGGTCCACCACGACAGTTCGACGGAAGACGGGTTGACGCCCATTTCAGCATCGATCTGCGCTTCGACGACATAGGCGATCGTGCTATTTGTTGTGTTCTCAAGCGGCGTGTGCTGGATCCGCGGCAAAATGCCGGCGCCACTGAGGACAAGAGAGAATGTCTGGCCACCCTGAACGACGACCCCGTCTACGCCGATGGACACATCATAGCGTCCCGCAAGGGTTGGGGCGGCGATGTAAACCTGTTCAACCGTGTCCACATCGTTGTCACCGGTCGCGGCATCGGCGATCGGGATGTCGGCGTCGAGTACGAAGGGTTCATAAAGGGTGCCATTCGCATGCACGATCCGTAGATCCAGATCGTTGATGAGGACGGACTGGCGATTGTCGAGTCCCGTCTGGGCTTCCCCTGGAGGGTCTGTCCAGCACAGCGTGGCGCGAATTGGGCTGCTCATGTCCCAGATAAAACTGAACTGATTTGTTGGTGTCGCCGCAGTGAGGTGCCCTTGCACGAGGCGCATTGCGTTGGTGTCGTAGGCGTGGCTGTTGATCTGCAGCACGGCGGCCTGCATATCGATCAGCCCCCAGCCGTAGGTGTAATCCGGTCCGGGACGCCCAAGGTCGTCGGTTGTATGAATGAGAAGTGCTTTGAGCATACTTGATAGGATGGCTTGACCAGGAAACGTTCGGGCGAAATGTTGCACAACAAGCAGGGCTGATCCGGCAGCGCTGGGTGCGGCCATGCTGGTGCCGGACAAGGTGCTGTAGGCCCCGTCGCTGAAGGAGGAGGTGGAGTATAGCGTGGCGCCGTTGGCGACAATGTCGGGTTTGATGCGTCCATCATCGACCGGTCCCCATGAACTGAAGCTTGTCATGCTGGCGCCAGTAAGAAATCGATTGGTGCCCGAGACGGCGTCATTCACAGCGCCAACAGTCATGATGTTCTTTGCCGTGGCATCGTGAGAAATGGTGTCGAAGCCGCCCTGATCCCAGTCGTCGTCGGGTGGGTCGGTTGCGGGATCGTACGTTTTCGTTTGCGTCACCCCGTTGGTGAAGTAACTGAAGGTGCTGCCCGTAGACGGACTGTTGTCATTACGATCGTTACCCGCTGCTTTGAAGGGAAGAAAATAGGGCGCGTCATAGCAAACTTGATCCGCCAGCGCGGCGAAGGTGTCATATTGCCCAAAACCGTCCGCTTCGAGATTCCCCCAGGTGCCGTACCATGTGGAGCCGAACCATCCGGCCTGAAATCCGTAGGAGTGGTTCGAAATCGGAATGCGGTTGGTTTCGGTCGGACTGGCCATCGCGGTCAGCGCCATTTCGGCGTAGTCCTCATTCCAGTCGTAGGAGTCCAGGTGCGCCGCCGGTGCCATGCCTCGGGCGCCGACCTGGACCCCGGCGGCGGTCATCGTGCCGCCGACGTGTGACGAATGACTGTGGACGGGGGCCGTGTCCATTTTGGTGACACGGTTGCGAAGTTCCTGATGCGTGTCACGGACGGATCCCGCATCCCAAACACCCATCACGTAGCCATCGCCCTGAAGGTTGTTCGGGAAACTGTGATCCCGGACTTTGTCGGTGCCTGCGCTGATGGCGGCGTTTCTGTTGCATGTTGTGCGCACGTAGGGGCGTCCATTGATCCATGCGGCCAGTTCGAAGGTGCGTCCATCTGTTTCCCCGCGTTCAGGGAAGGCGTTGCGTCGTGCCCAGGCAACGGCCTTCGCTTTCTGACTGATGCTAACCTTGCGTTGGTGCGCAGCAAACGTTTCGCGCTCGATGTCGTCTGAAAAGCGACCGACCGTTACAAGATGCGGCGGGGCTGGAATCGCGGCCAGATTGGTAGAAACGGGCGCGGGTGCAACGGCGCTGAGGGCTTGGGCGGGTAGCGGATCGGGGGCTGCAGTAGGCACAACTGTCGAAGCGTGATCGTCCACATCGGCTTGCTGGCGCACGATAAAGCGTGTTGCAAGCAGGAGGGACGCACTGAGCAGTACCAAGATCCGTATGTTCTTTTTGGTCATAAAATCGACGTCCACGGCGGCAACCTAGACCCATGTATTGTCGCAAAATCGGGTCCTCGGGTCAAATCATGGGATGAGAATCAATGCCAGAGCGGGCGTCTAATAGACAACAGGCGCGTAAATCGGAACGCCGTCGAGTTTGGATCGGCCATCTAGAAAGGCCAGTTCTACCAGGAAATCGGCCTCGATCAAGGTACCGCCAGCGGCTTCTACCAGATCCACAGCGGCGCGTGCCGTGCCGCCCGTTGCCAACAAATCATCGATCAGTAGGACACGCTCACCTTCCGCGAATGCGTCTTTGTGGATGGTCAACGTCGCTGTTCCGTATTCAAGATCGTAGCTACGTTCGTACGTATGATAGGGCAACTTTCCGAGTTTGCGAATAGGCACCAGGCCGCAGTTAAGACGTTCACACAGAGCGCCCGCAAAGAGAAAACCACGCGCGTCAACGGCGGCCACTGTCTCAATGTTGTTTTGGGCGTGACGTTCCGCAAAAATGTCGATGCAGGCACGAAACAGACCCGCATCCGCGATGACCGGCGTAATGTCCTTGAAGAGGATGCCGGGCTGTGGGAAGTCGGGCACGTCGCGGATAGCGGCTCTAATGGCGTCGATTTGCATGGCGCATATTCCCTTGGCTATGCCTGTGATTCGGCGCGCATGCGGGCCGCGTCCAGTGTGTTGAATAGCAGCATCGTGATGGTCATGGGGCCGACGCCACCCGGTACGGGTGTGACGAAGGACGCCTTTTCAAGAATCGGCTCGTAGTCGACGTCGCCGACCAATCGGTACCCGCGTTTACGCGTTTCGTCCGTGACGCGATTGACGCCAACATCGATAACGACGGCGCCCTCGCGAATCATATCCGCCGTTAGGGTGTTGGGGCGGCCAGCGGCCACGATGACGATGTCGGCCTGACGCGTAAACGAGCCGATATCTTTTGTGCCGGTATGGCATAGCGTAACGGTGGCATTGCCGTGTTCGTGTTTACGGGCCAGCAAAGCGGCGACGGGTTTGCCGACAATATTGCTGCGCCCCACAACGACAACGTGTGAACCGGCGATGGTGACGCCGCTGCGCACAAGGAGTTGCACGACGCCATGGGGTGTACAGGGAATAAAGGCTTTCTCGCCGATCAACATCTTGCCCACGTTCATGGGGTGAAAGCCGTCGACGTCTTTATCTGGGTCGATCGCCAGCAAGATGCGGCCTTCGTTGATGTGGGCGGGCAGGGGCAGTTGCACGAGGATGCCGTGAATGCGCTCGTCGGCGTTTAGGCGCTCGACGACGGCAATCAGATCCGCTTCGCTGACGTCTGCTGGCAGACGATTGTCGTCCGAATAGAGGCCGGCTTCTTTGCATGCCTGTTCTTTGGCAGAAACATAGGACTGCGAGGCCGGATCTTCGCCCACGAGCACCACGCCGAGTCCGGGTTGGTGGCCAGCCGCCGTCAAGCGCAGGGCTTCCTCTCGGATTTCTTCGCGCATCTCTTTGGCGATCTGTTTGCCATCAATAATCTGTGCGGGCATGAAGGTACTCCCTTATGTGGTCATATAGCGAAAGGCTGCCCGGAGGCAATGGCTTGCAGTTTGACAGCCTGAAAAGCGATGATAGTATGCTTAAACCGTGAGACATTCCAGAATTTTGCTCAATTCAAGCGCACTGATTGCGCTTTTTTTATTTCTGCTTCCAACGATTTCGTTGGGACATGATCCCGCGCCGTCTGTCCCTATGGATGGCTTCGAACAGGCGTGGTGGGTTTGGCCTGCCGCTTTGTTTGCCGTCAGTCTGCTGGTCGGGTTCCTTGCTGTACTCAGTGGTACAGGTGGTGGCGTGCTTTTCGTTCCTTTCGTTGTAAGTCTATTTCCAATTCATCTGGATTATGTGCGCGGTGCCGGTCTTCTGGTGGCGCTGTGCGCGGCCTTGGCTGCGGGGCCCGGTTTGCTGCAGCGTAATATGGCAAGTCTGCGTCTCGCGATTCCGTTGGGTTTGGTGGCGTCGACGGCTTCGATATTTGGTGCCATGCTTGGTCTGGCGATGCCCGTCAATCTTGTTCAGTGTCTCTTGGGCATCTGCATTCTTCTCATCTGCGGGGTGATGATTTTTGTGCGCAATGCCGACTATCCGAACTTGCCCGGGCGCGATGCATTGGCCACGGCGCTGTCACTGAATGGACTCTATACAGAAGCCAGCTCACAGGAGACCATTCGATGGCGCGTGATTCGTACACCAGCGGGCTTGTGTATTTTTGCGCTCATCGGATTGATGGCTGGCGTTTTCGGCATCGGCGGTGGTTGGGCTATGGTGCCGACGCTGAATCTGATCATGGGCGCGCCGCTTAAGCTGAGTATCGCGACCGGGAAGATTATTCTGGGTGTGACCGATACGTCTGCCGCATGGGTGTACATGAATCGCGGTGGCGTGATGGCGCTGATCGCGGTGCCGTCCGTTCTGGGCGCCATGCTCGGATCCGCTCTCGCCGTGCGCGCGCTCAGTAAGATAAAACCCGGCGCCGTGCGCTGGGTTGTGATTGTGGCACTGATACTGGCGGGCGGGCGTTCACTGATGAAGGGCTTGGGTTTATGAGCGACCGAACACCATCTGATTCTGTCGCTCCTGAGTCGTTTCAATCGACGTTCGCGCGTGTCCTGTATTGGGGTAACGCCTTGGGCGTGATCTGTTTGGTCCTTGGCCTCGTCGCGTATTTCGCAGGCTGGATGGACACCTTCGTGCCGCGAGATTCATTGGCGCACTACTCCATGATCAGCATGGAGCAATTCAAAGCGGAAACGCGGATCGAACTGGGTTGGGCTTGGTTGCGCTATCTGGACCACGTTGACTACCTGAACTATATCGGGCTGGCCATTCTGTCGGGCATCACCATTCTCTGCTATATGACACTGGTGCCGGCCTTTAGCCGTCGCGGCGAACGCGCCTACGTCATTCTCGTCGTCCTGCAAGTCGCCGTGTTCCTTGCTGCAATGACCGGCCTTGTCGGCGGTGCACACTAGCATTCCGCCGGCCAAAGAGAAAAATTGCCACCCGCTACGCGCATTGGCGTCAAGGTAAGGCATTGACTCGCCCATAGCGCTGAAAGTGCGCTGTTCTGATGGAAAATTTGGAGTGCGGTGGCAGAGGGTGAGGAACGAACCCGGCGACACCGCTTTTCTGCAGGGTTGTGTTCAACGAATATGTGCTTTCACAACGCGAAACGTGGGCGAAGATGCGGTCGTGCCTCTCGGGCTCTGCAAAAGCGGTGTCGGCGGCTCGTTCCTCGCCTCTGCCACCGCACGCCAAATTAAGAGCCCTAAAGATGTGAGTTATAACAAGTGATCCCGAACGCGGGAATGGATTTTGGGACTGATGCCCCCCCTTGTTGCACGTTGCCCTTTCTTTGTCCATCCTGCCTCATTCGCCGTTTCTAATCGCACTCCTCTACCTCGTCTATCGTGCCGGAGGCGGCTCCGCCGGGATTTGCGAATGGGGAGAGTACGATTAGGATTGGCGAGAGCAATTTCACAAGTTGACGCGTATGAGCGAAGCGGGTCGTAAACCGCTTCGCTACGGGGTGGTGAACCTTCTGCTTGGCATGTGGCTACGCGAGGGCGTAAACTCTTTGTCGATAGCGTACACGATGAACGGACGGGTAAAAGTGAGGCTGTATGGCGAAAACCGAAAAGATTGCTGCGTTTCTGGATAAGGAACTTCGGATTGACCAATTCAAGGACGGATCAAACAACGGGTTGCAGGTGGCCAATTCAGGCACGGTGAAACGTGTGTGTTGCGGCGTGGATGGATCGATGGCCTTTTTCGAGGCCGCACGTGAGCTGAAGGCGGACTTCCTTATTTGCCACCACGGGATCAGTTGGGGCAATTCGCTGAGCATGATCGACGGCATGAACTACGAGCGCATTCGTTTTCTGATGGAAAACGACATGGCGCTGTATGCCTCACATCTGCCGCTGGACGCGCACCCCATTCATGGCAACAACGCACAGATCTGTGCCGCTCTCGGGCTCAAACGCCGCAAACCGTTCGGCGAGTATGCGGGCAGTATGATCGGTTTTCGAGGTGAGTTACCCAAAGCCGAGTCGTACACGCGCTTCAAAGCGCGCGTCAAGAAACTGGTTGGTCAGGACATTCAGAGCATGGATTTTGGACGTAAACAGATTCGA
The DNA here is from genome assembly GCA_047615735.1 of Kiritimatiellia bacterium. Taxonomy (GTDB): domain Bacteria; phylum Verrucomicrobiota; class Kiritimatiellia; order UBA8416; family JAIOPI01; genus JAPKCZ01. The sequence continues at coordinate 16,546 of JBLHHU010000008.1, forward strand.
AGCGTCGCGGTCATCTCGGGAGGCGCTTCCGATGGCGTGAAGGATGCCGCCGATTCTGGTGTGGATGTTTTCATCACCGGCGAACCGAAGCTAGAGGCATACGCCGTCGCGCAGGAACTTAAAATGAACGCTATTTTTGCCGGCCACTATGCCACCGAAACCTTTGGTCCGCGCGCATTGGGTTGTCTTGTGGCAAAAACATTCAGTGTGAAACAATCCTTTGTCGATTTCGGCATACCCTTCTAAAGGCCTAGGCCCCTATGAAAGCTCTTGTTATTCTGCTAGGCGCCGCCGGTGTCGCACTTGTTGCTGTGCTCATTTTCTGGGCACCCGCAACGGGTGGCGGGAAGCAGCGCCTCGTCGATGTAAATCTGGCCGCGGTGGATACCCAAGAGGCCCAACGTTTGATTGTGCGGGAGGCACAGGCGCACGACGCCGAGCAGCAACGCGCGAACGCGCAGGGCGCGACCCGCGATAATAGCGCGGTGTCACCTGCGCCGCGGGCGGAGGTGGGGTCGCCTGAGCTGGTGCCCAACGAACATATTTTGAGTTTCTTTAACGCGTCCGACAAAGCGGCGTTCATGCGGCTGGCGCGCGAGCGTGGTGTCGATATTCTTGGGGACATGCGCCTGGGGCACAGCGTGCGCATTCGTGTGACCGACGCAAAGCAGTATCGCGACTTGCTGGAGGATTCGCCGCATCCGGTGGCCAGCGCCGAAAATAGTTATGTTCGTATTCCAGCAGATCCGTCGAGCGAACCGCGCACGAGTGATGGGCGCTACGTGGGATTCAGCGATCGCTTGTTGGAATGGTTGGGTGCCGAAGGCGACATGTCGCAATGGGGTAAAGGCGTCACGGTGGCGGTCTTAGATACTGCTGTCGGCAAACATGATGCTATTCCTGAAGCCAATATTCGTCGCGTCAATCCGCTGGGCTTGGAACGGGTCGACGGCGACACACACGGGACGTCGGTGGCGTCGCTAATTGTTGGTCAAGGGGACGGCGTTTCCGGTCTAGCTCCGGCTGCTAAAGTCCTTAGCATACCCGTGATCAGCTCGGGCGATACAGGTGATGCCTATTCGCTGGCACAAGGTATCACGGAAGCCGTAACGCTGGGTGCGGACATCATCAATCTCAGTCTCGGATCCGATACCGACAACTTTATTGTGCGCGAGGCCATTCAATACGCACGTGACAATGGTGTTGCTGTCGTGGCAGCCGTCGGTAATGGGGCCGTGGATGCCGTCACCTTTCCTGCGCGTATGGATGGCGTGCTTGCCGTCGGTGGCGTCGATGCGGCAGGACGCCATCTCTATTTTTCCAACACCGGATCCGAGGTGGATATCGTGGCGCCGGGTCTGGCGCTGAATGCCGCCGGGCCCGACAACACGACGATCACGTTTAGCGGCACCTCCGCTGCGACGCCCATTGTCAGCGGCGCCATTGCCGCTGTCATGAGTCTCTCGCCGGGCTTGACCGCCGATCAGGCCGCACAGTTACTGGTGTCCTACGGCGATGACAATGGCGCGCCGGGCAGCGATTCGGCCTATGGTGGCGGAATTCTCAACATGGGGCGTCTCATGGAACGCGATGAACCGAACATTTATGACGTATCGGCTGGTGGACCATTCATTATTGACCCACAAGATGGATCGCAGGATTTGATCGTCGAGTTTTATGCTCAGAACCGTGGGACCGAATCCATTGGCGACCTAACGATGAATGTTGTGATTGACGGCGTCCCGACAACTCTCCATTTTTCAGACATCGTGGTTGGGCAGACGGTCAGCGAACAAGTCATCGTACCTGCCGCGGCCATCCCACCGGACGGTCGCGTGGTGGCGGCGCATGAAGCCGTGATTGAAGGCGAGCGCGACGCGAACCCTGGGGACAATGGACAGCGTTCTGTGTTTACGTTGAATCCTGTCACTGAGGCACCCTGATCGGCGCAAAGGCCAAGTTACAGCGAGTGCATGCCGGGATCGGACTTGCGCAAGCCAACAGGGGCACTCAGGATTTCCTGAAGCAGCACGGCTCTGCGTAGCTTGTGATTGCCAGTCAACGCCACGGCAACGTCCATACGTAACTCGTCGAAATATTTTTCGCTGGCCATTTCGTGATCGACGATGGCGTAGTTCGCATCATCTAAAGGGGCGGCTCGCAGCGACGCAGACGTCGCTGTTGTCGCGACGCCGGCGTAACCGGCGACGCCGTTGTAATCTTCTGTGCGCGCCAATTTGGGGATGACTTCAGGGGTGACTTCCGGGATTCGGGTCACCCGTTTCGGCGTCGTCGATCGCTTGGTGTGCGGCACCGGCGGAGGGGCTGTTTTCTGAATGGGCTGTGACACCGGTGTCGCCACGCGTCTGGGTGGTTCGGGTTCTGGCGTTTCGACACGTGTCGGTGAGCCCGAAAGTCCCTTCAGGAAATCCTCTAGCTCTTGCTGCGGATTAATGTGTGGTTTTGGCGTCGAATGGTCGTCTGGCTGTTGACCCGGGCGGCCTTCTTTGAACTTCTTCATGCCCTTGATCGCCTGGGCCACCATCGAAACGATGATGAACGCCAGCCAGATCAGAACTTCAAAACCTGCGCTTTGCACCGTGGATGTCATAACATTCTTCCTATGCCTGAGCGAACGTGCCTCACATGTTCTGGCGACCCACGTGGGGCCGCCAGATGGGCGAAGGCCGTCTAGCTCTTGCTGCCAGACACATCGTCGTCATCGCCAGAAATAGCGCGGCGCATGCTGGTGTCCGACTCAATGTTCTGCAAGCGATAGTAATCCATGACCCCAAGATTGCCGTCACGGAAGGCCTGCGAGAGCGCACGCGGCACTTCGGCCTTGGCTTCGACGACCTTGGCTTGCATCTCGACCACGCGGGCGCGCATTTCCTGTTCCTCGGCAACGGCCATGGCGCGACGGCCTTCGGCTTCCGCCTGACGCAGCTTTTTATCCGCTTCGGCGCGTTCGGTTTCAAGTTGTGCGCCAACGTTGGCAACATCGGAGACACCGGCGACACTGATGTCGGCGATATCGATGGAAACAATTTCAAAACCGGTCTGGGCATCCAAACCGCTCTCCAGCACGCGGCGGCTGATGTGGTCCGGGTTCTCTAGTACCTTCTTGTAGGAATCGGCCGAACCAATGGCGCTGACGATGCCCTGGCCCACACGTGCGATAATGGTTTCTTCTTTTGCACCACCAATCAGTCGCTCGAGATTCGCACGTACGGTGACACGCGCTTTGACAAGCAGGCGAATACCGTCTTTGGCCACAGCGTCCAGCCAACCGTTGCCGCCTTTGGAATCGTCGGGGCAATCAATGACCTTCGGGTTCACGCTCGTGCGCACAGCCTCGAGCACATCGCGTCCGGCCAGATCAATGGCGGCGGCACGCTGGAAGGGCAATGGGATGTCGGCCTTGTCGGCCGCAATAAGCGCTCCGACGACGTTCAATACGTCACCGCCAGCAAGGAAGTGGGCTTCCAGGTCGTTGGTGCTGAGATGCAAGCCGGCTTTGACGAGTTTGATGCGCGCATCCACGATAAGACTCGGGGGCACACGGCGCAGCCGCATGGCAATCAGTGTGACGAGCGAAACACTCGCACCAGAACTGAGGGCCCGAATCCAAATGCCGATGAATTTAATGATGACGAAAAACAGCACCAGTAGGATTAAACCGAGGACGCCCATTAAGATTGTGAAAATTTGTGTCATACCGTTTCCCTTGTTTTGTTTTGTTCAGATAATTCTGTGACGACAACGCGGTTGCCTTCTACTTCAACAACATAAATTGCCTGGTCTTTGTCCAGCATTTCGCCTCGCGTGATCACGTCAACACGACGACCCTCGATTTCTGCATATCCACCAGGTCGCAATGGCGAGCAGGCGATGCCGTGCTTGCCGACCAGTTCATCCAGACCATCTTCCGCGCCTTTGGAATCGGACAGTTCGCGTGAAATCATAAGCTTCTGGCCGTATTTTGTTCGAGGAAACACGTTCATCCATGCAATCACAGAGACCATGCCCAAGCATAGAATGCCAATGGCAATGAGGCCGCCGTGCTCTGGGTAGGCTTTGAAACCCATGACAATGGCGATCAGCAAGCACAAGGCACCAGCCGCGCCCACGACGCCGCCGGGCACAAAAAGTTCAGCACCAATAAGCAGGACGCCGGTCGCGAGAAAAATATAAAAAACTTGTACGGATAGTTCTAGCATGTGTGTTGACGTCTCCAGCGTTCTGTTCGGTTTGTCGGCATCATGCGATGTCCGGTGCGTTGACGTCCCCCGTGATTGCGTCGACAACTATACGGTTTCCATGGGCTTCCGCAATGACAATTGGGTCGCCGACATCAATGAAAGCGCCGCGGGCAATGACATTCAGGCGCTCGTTGCCAAATTCGCCGATTCCGGAGGGTCGCATGGGGGTCACAGCCACGCCGCGACGACCCACCATCGAGTGGGGTTGATCCGAGGCATCGTCCTTGAAATGGCTGTCGAGTTCATCGTCAAGGACGAGTCGGTGAAAGGCGCGCGATTTGGGCAGCAGTGAAGCCAAGGCAGTGGCCATCACGAGAACACCCACAAAAGCCAGGCCCATATCGATGACGGCCATTCGCAACTGTTCGCCGTCGATGCTGAACATCGGTCTTCCGGGTATGGTTTCCACCATGCCGAAAAAGAGCGCCAGCACGATCGCCAGCAATCCGGCCATGCCCGCCAGACCGAATCCGGGTAGAATAAAAATTTCGACAATCAGCAAAATGATGCCGAGGATGAACAAGATGAGCTCGCTGGTGCCTGCTAGACCAGCAATGTGATGGCCCCAAAACCATATTGCTAGGCAGGACAATCCGCCAGCCCCAGGGAAGCCGAAGCCTGGTGTTTTAAATTCGATCCATACGCCAAGCAAGCCAAGCATGAGCAGTATGCTGGAAAGCGGGAAGCCCTCAATCGCGCGCGCCATTTTTTCGGCGGGCGTAATCTCAATACGGCGAATCTCTGTGGTATCCAGCTCGAGGTGTTTCAGCAGCGCTTCCAAATTTGGAAACGTGCCTTTGGAAAGCAAATGGCGCTGCGCGTCGCCTTCGCCGACGAGGCGTTCGGCTTCCTGATTGGTCAGCGTGACGAGCTCGCCTTCGTCGCAGATGATCTCATCGCCAATCTTGTAAACAAAGTCTGGGTTGACCATGGCTTCGGCGAGTTTTGTGTCGTGCCCTTTGGCCTGCGTGGTCGCGCGTACCATGGCAAGCGTTGGCGACATGATCTTCGGTTTGAGATCGTCGGGAACCGCTTGCGCGCCCCCGGTGGGCAGTGGCGACATCAAAATGGGCATGGCATCGCCGATACGGGATGCCGGCGCCATGTAGATTTCGTCCGTGGCCAATGAAATCATGGCACCTGCTGAAATGGCGTCGCGGCGGACAAAGGTATACGTTGGCATGTCCAATTCGAGCAAAAGGTGAATAATTTCCTCTGCCGACTGGAGTTTGCCGCCGAGCGTATCCATGTCGATCACGACGGCCCCGGCATTGTTTTCGCGCGCTTCGGTGAGGCCACGGCGAACCGCGTAGTGCAGGCCGCGTTCAATCATGCCTTCAATGGGGATGATGTAGGTTGGGCCCGTGGATTCAGCAGCCGGCAGCGCGGCGGGGTGCAGGGCCGTCAGGCAGGTTAGTATTGCCGTAAAGTAAAGTCGTGATCTCATGTGACCCATTATGCATACTGCCCGACAGTTGTGCATTATTTTCGGCATGCTATTTTATAAAGGCATGAAATTACCCCTGTATTTTCGAGCAAGACAACAGAGATCATGAAGACACTCAGCGGGAAAACCGCCCTAGTAACGGGCGCGGCGGTTCGTATCGGACGCGCCATTGCAGAAGCGCTGGCTGCGCAGGGATGCGCGGTGGTGCTGCATTGTCGGCATTCGCGTGACGAAGCCGATGCGCTGGCGGTCTCGATTCATGAGGCCGGCGGCGAAGCGCATGTCGTTTGCGCTGACCTGGCCGACCCCCAAGCACGCGCACGCCTCATCCGCGAGGCGTTGGATGCCGCCGGATCGCTCGATATTCTGGTTAACAATGCTTCCGTCTTTACGCGTGAATCCCTACAAGCGTCAACCGATGCCGCTGTCGCGCAGGAATTTGAAGTCAACCTGTTTGCGCCGATGTCCCTGACGCGCGCGTTTGCTGCTGCCCATGCAGCACGTGAAAAAGAGGTGAGCGCACCGGCGCATGTCATCAATATTCTGGATCGTCGTGTCACGAGTCTGGATGTTGACTTTTTCGCTTACGTGATGAGTAAAAAGGCGCTGCAGGAATTTACACGCATGGCTGCTGTCGAGCTCGCGCCCGGGATCGCCGTCAACGCGATTGCGCCGGGGGCCATTCTTGCGCCTGTATTTCGTGGCGAGGGCCCCGCCAGCGAGCCGCGCGGTGCGGCGTTGCTGGAACACGACTGTACGCCGGAGGATATTGTACGGGCGATGAATTACTTGCTCAGCGCGAAAGGCATTACCGGTCAAACGCTCTATGTCGACAGTGGTCAGAACCTGCTCGGATGAAGGGCATAGAAAGGTGAACATGGATAAAATTTACGTCAGAGACCTTGAAATCACCTGCATCGTCGGCGCCAATCCACGCGAGCGTGTCGAAGCGCAGACCGTGCTTCTGAATCTTGTGCTCGAATGCGATTTCACGGTTCCTTGCCGTAGCGATAATCTGGTGGACACGATCGATTACAAAGTGATCAAAGATCAGATTGTGGAGGAGTTGACGCCGACGCGCTACATTCTGATCGAGCGCATGGCCGATCACGTGGCCTCGCTTTGTCTACGCGATACACGCGTGACGCGCGTGACGGTATCGGTGGACAAGCCCGGCGCCTTGACTGGGGCACGCAGCGTGGCCGTGGAAATTGCGCGTGAACAGAACGATTCGCGTCTGTCGGGGCTGTAATGCGTCAGGGGCACTACCATCTTGTGGGTGTCGCGGGTGTGGGCATGAGCGCGATCGCGCAGGCTTTGGTGCATGCGGGCTACGACGTAAGCGGCTCGGATCGCGATGTCGACGCCGGGCGCCAGTTGCCGATTCTCAATCAGTTGGCGCGTAGCGGCATTCGCCTTGTGCCGCAGGACGGGCAGGCCATTCAGGCCGTGACCGAAGCCCTTGTTGTCAGCACGGCGATCGAAGCCGATAACCCCGATGTGCTCGCAGCAGCGTCGCTTTCCGTGCCGCAGCGCCATCGCTCTGACATCCTCTGGATGCTGGCGCGCACGAAACGCTGCATCGCTGTGGCCGGGACATCTGGCAAAAGCACCGTGACCGCGATGATCGGCCACATCTTGACAGAAACGGGTTACGACCCGCTTGTCATCAACGGCGCACCGCTGCTGAACTGGCGCACGCCGGACTGTGTGGGTAACTTTCGTGCAGGCGCGGGCGCGTTCAGCGTCATTGAGGCGGATGAGAGCGATCGCTCACTGCTGCGTTTTTCGCCCCAGCGCGCGGTCATTACCAACGCCAGTGCGGATCATTTCGATTTGGCCGAGACGGCGTCTATTTTTGAGACATTTACAGCGCAGGTGTCCGAGGATGTGGTCGCCGCCTGGCGCACGCCTGAACGTTTTGCGCCGAGTGACGTTCTATGCTCAGCAGATGGATTGGAATTCAACTATGCCGGGCAAGCGCTGACGATGCCCGTCATGGGCGAGCATAATGCGTTGAACGCGGCGCTCGCCATCGAGACCTGTATGCGAATTGGGGTCACAGCGCAGGCCGCTGCGCAGGCGCTGAGGGAGTTTCGAGGTGTTCATCGTCGTCTGGAGCGCGTCGGCGTTGGCGGCGGTGTGACCGTGTTTGACGACTATTCACACAATCCGGCCAAAATCGCTGCCGCCTGTTCGGCCTTGTTGCCACACTTCGCCGCGTTGCACGTCATCTGGCGTCCGCACGGCTATGGGCCTTTACGGGTTATGGGCGATGCGTTGGCGCAAACGTTTGGCACCCTTTTGCGGCCCGATGACCATTTGCAGGTCTTGCCGGTGTACGATGTTGGTGGGACAGCGGATCGATCGGTAACGCATCTCGATTTCGTTGGCGCGTGTGAGCGGTTGGGTGTGCCCACCACTGCAAGCGACGATTATGACGCCGTCTGTGCGCAGTTGTCGGCACACACTCGGCCAGGACATGCTGTGCTGGTTATGGGGGCACGCGACCCGTATCTACCGGATCTGGCAAAGCGACTTGTGGCGGCCTGCTCGGCGCGGAGCGCTTCGTAGAAACAGGCGAAGGTACGCTGGTATCCCATAGGCCAAAGACAGAACTAACCACGGAGAACACAACGTAGCATAGCCGCAACCAACGCTGAAGAGATTTACAGAAGGTCGCAAAGGCCGCGAAGGGCGGCCAATGGCCGCGGCCCTCCCGCTGCGGACAAGTTCACCACGCGGAACGCGTGGCTTCGCGTTCTTTGCGACCTTCTGTAAATCTTTTCTCCAGTGGCTGGGATTTCTGCAATGCAGCATCGGGATACGGCATCTCAAACATTAAGAAAGTGTACGTTTTCATGCCAAGAATTCGGTCCTATAGGATGCTAGTGACAAAGGTAAAGGTTAGGGTAAAGACGAGGGCAGGAGAATCGAACCCTTGTCTTTACCTTAATCTTTACCGTTGTCTTCTCTGTTAACGGCTGTGTTGGCTCAATCCGCGGCTTGCACTTTTCCCGCTTTTGCGGCGTAGACGGCGTAGACGACACCGCCGACGAGGCTCCAAAACATCAGCGTTCCATACAGCAAGAGTGACAGGGCGATGGCATGTGGCTCCGCGACATCGAAGGCGGCCAGCAGATAGACGGCTGCGGCGTCGCGCGTTCCGATGCCTGAGGGCGTGATGGGCACGGCAGCAATCATGTTGATCAGAGGAAAGACAATCAACTGGTCCCAGAAGGTCAGGGTCAGCCCTAGCGCCAGTCCAATGTTGTAGCTGCCGAAGATGATCGCGATATGGTTGATCAGAGACAGCGCAACGGTGGCGATTGCCACCGAAGGTTTGCGTATGCAGGCGTGCAAGGCCGCGTACATGCGGTCAAGAATACGCCCAACGGCCGTGGCATTCATTGTACGGCTGAAAAGGGGCCATTTATCCAGCCACGGCTTGCCAAGCGTCCCGACGAGTAGGCCGATGCCGCCGAGAAAAAGAAGAGCGGTGAATTTCAAGGCATTGCGTGTTTCGGGCGCTTGCATGAAAAATTCGTAACGAACCATGGCGACGATGGCACATAGGGCGATCAGGGTCAGTAGTCCGATCAGGCGGTCGATCAACACGGTTGCTACCGCCTCGGCCTTGCTGTGCTGTGTTTCCTTGCTGACATAGTACGCTTTTGCAACATCGCCGCCGGTTGCGCCGAGTAGAAAGGCGTTGAAGAAATGGCCCAGGTAGTACAAAGCGTGCACTTTGGTGAAGGGCAGGGCGATGCCTTGTTGTTTCAGGAGAATGTACCAGCGCCATGCGCAGACAAAGAGGCAGACGGCGAAGCTTATCAGGCCGACGACCAGATAGGGCCAGTTCGTTGCGCAGGTCTGGACGGCCTCACTCAGCTCTGACAGTTTGTCTTCACGGTGCAGTCGCGCGAAAATGACGCTCAATATGCCGATGCCGATGGCCAGCTGGGCAATGATGGCGGCGTGCTTTTTCATGGAACGTTTGGTGTTATTTCGCCCAGGCGTCACGCACGATGCGGATGCCTTCGCGTATGGCTTCGGCCGGTGTGTCCGGCGCGGGTTCGAACACAAGCGGGATATTGTTCGGAATAAGATCCTTGTACAAATCGAAGTCAATGCAGCCATGCGGTGGCATGACGTGATCACGAACCTGGTCAGAAACATCGTGAACATGCATGCCGCAAAGGCAGGGAGCGAGTTTTTCCAACCAGCGGCGGTGCGTGATCAGGCCCAGATTCTGCCGGATCTGGCCATGTCCCATATCGTGCCAATACCCGATGGGTTTACCTTCGAAATGCTGACGCAAGCGATCCATTTCCACTTCTGTAGGGATGGCTTCCCACGTTGGCAGGTTCTCGAGACCCAGGGTCACATTGGCAGCTTCAAGTGCAGGAATGAGGGCGTCGAGCGAGTCTTTGAGGATCTCAATCTGCTCGGGTGCCTTCTTTTCGCGAAGCAGGAGCATCTTGTCTTTGCGTTTTTCGTACGTCTTGCTGAATTGTTTGTCGTCGCGAATGAGGCGAATCAGATCGCGGGTCATATGCTTCATATCGACGTAGCCGGCGTGACAAACGACAGCGGAGGCCCCGAGCTCACCGGCGAACTCAATCGTGCGTCGTGTGTTAACAATGGCGCTTTCACGAACGCGACGGTCTTTGCTGGCGAGCAGCCAAATTTCCGGATGTCCCATGGTTGCGCCGGCGGGCACCGGGCAGAAGTTATGTAAGCTTGAGACCGTGATGGCTCCGGACGCGACCATCTTGGTGACGCCGTTTACAAGATCCATACGTAAGTCGTAGCCCAGTTCGATCTGCGTCAATCCCGTATCATTCAGGATTTCTTCGATCATTGCTTCGCCGTCTTCGTGTCGAAAGGCGTTCCAATGGGTGGAGATCGAAAAGGATGGGTGCGATGCGACCTCGCTGAGCTTGGCTTCGGGCGTTGGGGCTATGGCGTTATCCGTTTTCACAGAATGTCCTGATCAAAGAAACAAAAACGCCCCAACCCGATCGGGCAGGGGCGTTACAAAATCATTACACAGTTTAACCATGTGCAAGATTGCGAAAGCAAACTTGTTCAGTCACGGTTGGTAATGACGCGAGCACGAGCACGAGCAGACTTCTTGCGACGCTTCTCGCTGGGCTTTTCGAAGTAACGATTCGCGCGGACCTGCTTCATCATGCCTTCTTTGTCCATGATCTTCTTCAGGCGCTTTAGGGCGCGCTCGACGTTTTCGCCTTTTTTGAGTTTTACTTGAATCACGGTGTTTTCACACCCCCTTTCGGATCATTAAATTGCTAACGGATCGGTTAGTGTTTTCTTGTCAATTGGTGAAAGCATCCTACGTCAGCGTGCAGGGCGTGTCAATGCCTATGTCGGGTACCCTACGTAGCGGAGGTGTGTTACGAAATTGTGGCTATTCGGGGCTGTTTTGTTGCTCCGTGTCTTCTAACTTGTTTAAAATAAACGCGTTATGGTTTTGTCGTTCGGAAAGTCGGAGTGTCTCGGGGTGAGATATTTTAGTGCTTCTTGAATTTCGATACGGGTTTTCGACCAATAGAGTGGTAGATGAACCCGTTCGATTCCATATCCGCGACTTTAAAGGTGTTTCGACCATCGATCACGATGCCGCAGCAGGATTTGAGTTCCGCCAGATCCATGTCTCGCACTTCGGGCCAGTCAGTCAAAATCAGCACGGCATCCGCGCCTTTTGTGGCTTCAAGCGGTGTTTCGAAGTAAATCATGCCTGGATGTTCCAAATCAAACTTACCTTGTGCAATGGGGTCCCAAAGTCGCAGGGTCGCGCCGCTTTTTATCAATTCGGGTACAAAGTACTGTGAGGGCGACATACGCACGTCATCGGTGCCGGGCTTGAACGCTAAACCAAGGACGGCGATCGTTTTGCCCTGCAGCACCCAGAGCTCCTGCTGCAATTTGCCGAAGAGATGTTCGCGCTGGCTGTCGTTGATGGCCTGTACTTCTTTGAGGATATTGAGATTGTACCCAACTTCATCACCCATACGAATGAAGGCATCGACGTCCTTCGGGAAGCAGGAGCCGCCGTAACCGACGCCTGCATGAAGAAAGGCCGGTCCGATACGATTGTCGAGGCCCATACCGTGCGACACCTGGCCGATGTCGGCGCCCGTGAGTTCGCAAATGCGGCTGACGGCGTTGGCGAACGAAATTTTCATCGCGAGAAAGGCGTTGGAGGCATGTTTGGTCAATTCTGCGCTGGCCACGCTCATTTCGAGGTACTCGCACTTGCTCTTCTCAACAACGGGCGCGTAGATTTCGCGGAGCAAGTTCGCGGCGCGGTCGGAGTCCACGCCCACAACGATGCGGTCCGGGTCGAAGGCGTCGCGAATGGCCGTGCCCTCACGCAGAAACTCCGGATTGGATGCAATATCAAAAGGAATATCGTCTTTTAGATACTTGCGCATGGTGCGCCAAAGCTGTTCGTTGGTGTTCACGATGACCGTACTTTTCTCAACGATAAGTCGATAATCGTCCATGTTTTCGGCAACTTCGCGTCCGACGCTTTCGACGTAGGACATGTTGGCTTCGCCGCGATAACCGGGCGGGGTGCCGACGGCGACAAAGATGACGGTCGCGAATTCGGTACCTTCTTTAATGGAATTGGAGAACTTAAGGCGGCCCGCTTCGATATTACGGACGGCCATTTCTTCAAGGCCCTCTTCGTAGATGGGCATTTGACGGTTGTTGAGCATATCGACTTTGCTTTGGTCATTGTCGATGCAAAGGACATCATGTCCCAATTCGGCAAACGTGGTGCCGGTTACGAGGCCGACATAACCTGTCCCAACAATCGTTACTTTCACGTCACGCTCCTCGTCCTGTTCTTGCTAGATTCAAATTCGCAGCATCGCATGCACCTGTCGTGCCTTGATCTGCAAGGGGTATTAAATGGAGTGGCATCCTATCTATTTGGCCGTGATTTGCAACAAAATGATGCCTTTCACCAACTTGCGTCGGGTTGGGATTGCATTGGTATAAGGAATTCGGTACTGTTTCCCCTTTTATTTCCCGCTCAAGCGGCCTTTCTCAGGGCTTGAACCTCGCGTCTGTAGCCCTTTTAGTGATTCTGGTATCAAAAGGTGTTTTTCGTGTTCGTTGAAACATTACAAAATTGGTTGCGACCGTCGTTCGAGCGCGTGCTCGGCGAAAGCGGTCCCGCGTGCCTTGAGCTGCAGGTTCAGGCGACGACCAATCCTGAATTCGGCGATTACCAGTGCAATAATGCTCTGCCGCTGGCGAAAGCCTTGAAGCGCCCGCCCCGAGATCTGGCAACGGCCGTTCTACAAGACGCAGGCACGCACCCCGCGGTGGCACGTGCAGAGATCGCAGGCCCTGGTTTTATTAATATCTTTTTGACCGATGCCGCCGTCATCGACGAGCTCGAACGTATTCTGGTCGGTGATGACGTGTTGCTTCCAAGTGTCGGCAGCGACCGAACCGTCGTCTTGGATTATTCGAGCCCCAACGTGGCTAAACCCATGCACATCGGGCACATTCGATCGACCATCATCGGCTGCGCGCTGGATCGTATGCATCGTGCGCTGGGCTACACCGTTATTGCAGACAATCATATCGGTGACTGGGGTACCCAGTTCGGCATCCTCTTAATGGGGTTCAAGAATCTCCGCGATGAAGCGGCGCTGGAGGCGGACCCTGTCGCCGAACTCGAACGTCTCTACGTCGCCAGTTACACCCGCAGCAAAGACGATGCCGAATGGCTGGACGCGTCGCGCCAAGAGTTGGTGAAATTGCAGGCTGGTGATACGGAAAACCGCGCGCTTTGGGAAAAATTTCGCCTATGGAGCATGGGCGAGTTTGATCGCGTCTATAAGCGCCTTGGCGTTTCCTTTGATTTATCGCGCGGCGAAAGCTATTACAACGATGCGTTGCCCGGAATGTTGACACGCTTGCAGGACGCCGGTCTGGCACGCGAAAGCGAAGGGGCGCAGGTCGTTTTTCTCGAAGACGAAAAACTGCCCGTCTGCATCGTACAAAAAAGCGACGGTGGTTTTAACTACGCCACGACGGACCTGGCGACGGTTGCCTCACGCGTCGATGAATTCGATCCCGAGCGCATCATCTACGTCACCGATGAACGGCAGCAACTGCACTTTCGCCAGTTCTTTGCCATTTGCGCGAAGCTCGGTATTAAAACGCAGCTCTCGCACGTCTATTTCGGACTGATGCGTTTGCCTGAAGGCACTATTTCCACACGCGAAGGCAATATAATTAAGCTGGAAGCCTTATTGGATGAAGCTGAACGTCGCGCGCTGACGCTCGTGCAAGCGTCCAGCACGGAGATGCCGGCCGAGCAGCAGCAGGACGTCGCTCGCGCCGTGGGTATTGGTGCCGTGAAGTACGCCGATCTGAGTCAGAACCCGCAGACCAACATTACGTTCACATGGGACAAGGCCTTGGCCCTGGATGGAAATTCCGGGCCCTATCTTCAGTATGCCCAGGCGCGTATCTGTAGTGTGAAAGATAAATTCCACACGGCGTTCCCTGATGCGAATTTCGCAGACTGCGCGGTCGTCTTCAGTGAACCCATCGAACGCACGCTGGCATTGAAATTGACGCGCTATCCGGATGAAGTCGCCCGCGCGACGCGATTGTTCAAGCCTAACATTATCGCCGACTACCTTTACGATCTGTCCCAAGCCTACAGCTCATTTTATCAAAACGTGCCCTTTCTAAAAGCGGAAGAGGGGCTTCGTGAAAGCCGCCTGCGTTTGTGCGCGGGCGTGGGTGCGGTGTTGCGTCATGGACTTGGTTTGCTTGGTATCGAAACACCGGAACGAATTTAGCTGGGCGCGCCTGACGTGCAGTAGCACGCGGGCGACGTACGATTTTTGAAAATAAAGAACACAAATAGAAGAGGAAGATCATGCTTGTAGTCATGCAACAAGGCGCGTCCAAAGCGGAAATCGCAGAGGTCGAAAGTCTGATTGATGAAATGGGGTACACAGCGCACCCGATTCGTGGTGTCGAACATACCGTTATCGGATGTATCGGCGATGAACGCGGTAAGGCACGTCTGCAGTCGCTGGAGACACAGGCCGGTGTGGCCCACGTCATTCCAATCCTGAAGCCCTATAAACTGGCCGGAAAAGAACTGCGTAAGGAAAAAACCCGCATCGAAATCGCGCCGGGTGTGGTTATCGGCGATAAGAAGATTCCGATCATGGCCGGGCCATGTAGTGTCGAAGGTCTCGAGCCCATTTGCGAAGCTGCCGAATTTGTCAAGGCCTGCGGCGGCACGCTGCTGCGCGGTGGCGCCTACAAGCCGCGTACCTCACCCTACAGTTTCCAGGGCTTGCAGGAAGACGGACTCAAGATGCTTGCCGAAGCGCGTGAGCGTACAGGGCTTCCCGTTGTGACGGAAGTCATGAAGGAATCCACGGTCGACTTGATCTGCAAGTATGCCGATGTCCTTCAGGTTGGGACGCGCAACATGCAGAACTACGATCTCCTCAAAGCCATCGGGCAGACCCGCAAACCGGTTCTCCTCAAACGTGGCATGGCGAGCACGATCAGCGAATGGCTAATGTCGGCCGAATACATCATGTCGCAAGGCAACATGCAGGTGATTCTCTGTGAACGCGGTATTCGTACCTTTGAAACGGCCACACGTAACACGTTGGACCTGAATGCGATTCCTGTGTTGAAGCATGAAACGCATTTGCCGGTGGTTGTCGATCCAAGTCATGGAACGGGACATTGGAATTACGTTCAGGATATGGCGCTCGCGGCGGTTGCTGCTGGCGCAGATGGTTTGATGATTGAAGTTCACCAAAACCCGGCCGAAGCATGGTCAGATGGCGCGCAGTCGCTCAACGCAGCGAATTTTGGCGAACTCGTCAAAAACGTACGTCGCGTGGCCGAAGCCGTAGGACGTACAGTGTAATATGATCCGCAAGCGTCCCAAAACCATCATTAAAGAGCGCTCATCGCATACCGTCTCGCGCAATGATATCGACGAGAATGCGGTCAACGTCCTCTATCGTCTCACACGAAAAGGCTACACGGCCTATCTCGTTGGCGGAGGCGTTCGCGATCTGCTGCTCGGGCGCAAGCCCAAGGATTTCGATGTGTCGACCGACGCACGGCCACGCCAGATTCAGCGCCTGTTTCGCACGGCGTATCTGATCGGGCGTCGCTTCCGTTTGGTGCACGTGAAATTTGGCGATGTCGTCATTGAAACGAGCACCTTTCGTTGCCAGCCGGATCCGGCAGCGCAGGCGGATGACGGTTCGCTGTATCATAACAGCGACAATACTTACGGCACGCCCGAAGAAGATGCGCGTCGACGTGATTTTACGATCAACGCGCTCTTTTACGACATTAAGACGTTCAGCGTGATCGATCACGTCGGCGGATTGCGCGACCTCGATCGCGGTATCGTCCGATGCATCGGTGATCCGGATGTGCGTTTCCAGGAAGATCCGGTGCGTATGTTGCGCGCCGTACGCTTTGCTGCGCGCCTCGGCTTTACGATTGAGCGCAAGACACTCAAATCGATTACCAAGTATCGCGATCATATTGCGATTACGCCTGCTGCGCGTCTCCTTGAAGAGGTGTATCGCCTCTTTCCATTTAAGTCCGGCAAGCGCGCGATGAAGTTGCTTCAGGAAACACGCCTGCTGCGCGCCATGATGCCCGAACTTGATACCTTTCTGAAACGCGGCAACAACGCGCTTTTCTGGAACTGTCTCGAGGCCTTGGACGAACTGGGTGATGACGAGGGCACGCCACCCAACCCGGCCTTGATCTTCAGCGTTCTGGTGTATCCTGAGTATAAGAAAATTGTTGAGCGCGAATCCGCCAAGCATGGTCGCGTGGATGACTTGCAGATTGCCCGAGATGTCATGGCGCCCTTCGTGGAACGCCTCAAGCCACCACGGCGCGTCTTCTTTGACGCGATTCATATGCTGGCCGGCCAGAAACGTTTCCTGCCGGATCGCCGTCACGGCTCGCCGGAACGCTTCGCCGCGCATCCCGATTTTCCTGTGATCCTAGCGCTACATCAAGTGATCGTCATGGCCGAAGGTGGGGATCTGGCCAAGATTGCGGAATGGAAAGTGTTGCTGGAGAAAGTGCAGCCGGCTGAGAAGCGGGCTGAACGTGAGCGTGAGCGACGACCCCGACGTCGTCCGCGACGTCGTAAACCTGCGGGCGGCGGGAACCCCGGCGCCAAAAACACGTCCTCAGAGAAGCGTCCAAAACCGTCTTCGGATTAAGCACGTCATCGCATTCGGACTCCGCCTATGAAGAAGCACCGCCGTCATTCAGGTCTGTCCCGTGGGACGAATCAGAACATACTCTTCGGTCAGCAACCCGTGCACGAGGCGCTGCGCGCTGGGCGTCGTGTGATCAATCGTGTTTTCTTGCTGAACGGGCGGTCGGACGCGAATCAAATGCGCAACATCGAAACGCTCGCCAACGCGGCACGCATTCCCATTGAGCAGGTCGAATCCGAGTGGATGGAGCGACAATGCGATGGTGGTAATCATCAGGGCGTTGCTGCCGATGTGGCAGGCTTTCCGTACAGCAGCATGGATGAAATTCTGGCGGCGGCACGAAAAGCCGAGCAAGATCCTTTTGTGCTCTTTTTGGATCATATCCAGGATCCACAGAATCTTGGTGCCGTCTTGCGCGTGGCCTGCTGCGCTGGGGCACATGGCGTGGTCATTCCCTCCGACCGTGCCGCTGGCGTGACGCCAGCCGTCTCACGTGCCTCCGCAGGCGGGGCTGAGCACGTCCGCGTGGCCTGCGTGACCAATCTTGTACAGACCATACGAACCTATAAAGATGCCGGCGGCTGGATCTACGGGCTTGATGCACGGGAGGGTGCTGTGCCGTATACAGAAACGGATCTCAAAGGCCCGGTGGGCATTGTTGTGGGCAGCGAAGGGGTGGGCCTCGGCCGACTCGTCGGTGAAACCTGCGATGGCCTGATGCGCTTGCCAATGTCCGGTGTGCTGGATTCCCTCAATGCCGCAACGGCTGCCGCGATCGCCACTTATGAAGTGCTGCGTCAACGCGCGTTGCCGAAATCCTGATCGGCGGACATACCTGCAACAGGGCAGGGCAAACGCATCAAAAGTATTCTTGCGGCATTGTGCTGGTCGTACCGCCCGTTGCAGGGTGGGGGCCATTTCCCCACTCGTCGCAAGCTCCTCGTTCGAGAAAAGGCCCTACTTCAGAGGCTATCACCGCAACTTGAGATTAGAGGAACTTTCCCTGAGTAGCCCGAACCCTGTGGACGTACAGGTAAGGTCTGCTGAGCCAGTAGTGTGGCGTGACACGCTCTGCCGCGGGGAATGTCGTGTTTGAGCCGTGGGGATACGCCGGTCATCGCCAACCTCTGCCGTGGAATGTCAGGTGCTCCGTGTGACACGGGCATAGCGTGACACAAGCGGAAACCGCTGGTACGAAGGCTCCTGAAGAATGGCTTTTGACGGGAGGA
>JBLHHU010000009.1:0-33532 GCA_047615735.1 Kiritimatiellia bacterium
TTTTACTCGGATACACTTAACCGAACTGCTTACTCGATTCCCTCTCGATTCCGCTTATAGCGCGGTTCATCAATAGAAAATCCGCAGATAATCCCGGAAGCGCCCAAAGAATCTGTCCTACACCCAGGGGCTTGGCGGTGATCGCATAGTGGTTCCCATGGCACCATCCCTGTGCTATAATCGACTCAAATGAAGGCGCATAACGAACAACGCAACACGGAGACCCCTGCGGCGCATGGCGCGGGATGGCTAGACCGTCATGCCATTTCGCAACAGCGAGGTGCGCTAAAACCCTCCGCCTATGTTGCGCGGGCATACAACTTCGAAAAGGCGCATGGCCGTCTTCCTGAGTGGGCGCGCAAAATTGACGGGGGGAAGTGGCTTTTCGCTGAGGCGTATATTTCAGACGATGCAGCTTTGCAAATCGAAACAATCGGTATTAGCGATGCGGCCGCATTGGTAGGTACCTCACGCCGCACGATCCAAACGTGGGTGGACGAGGGACTTCTTGATACGGCTGGCGAAAACCGCCAGGCCGGTGAGTCGCGCCGCGTGAATCGAGCGGCATTGATGCGTGCGCTTCCCGAACTGAAAGCGCGCTTGGATAAGAGCGGGACAACGCTTGATGGTGATGCACCACCTGCAGTATCGGGCGGTGCCAATCTCTCGAGCTTGCGCAATCGGCTGGCGGCGGCGCAGAAACGGCGCGCCGATGTGTTGAAGGATGTTCGCACGGCGCAACGCGCGGCGGACGGTCAACAGGGCGCCATCACGCGAAGCGCGTCGCGCATTGAAAAACTTCGCCGTCAGTTCGAAGCACGCTTACGTGATCTGGAAAAAGTCTGTTCTTACGCAAAAAAGAAACAGGATACAGAATCTGCGCGGGCGCAAAAATTGATACAAAATGCCGAGTCGATTGCAGAACTTGAAACCGAGTTAAGTCAGGCCATCGAGGTCGAGGCTGCGTCACAGAAACGCTTGCAGGCGCAGGCACTTGCACGTCGTCTGGACGAGGCGCGCTTGCCTGACGGGACGCGCCCCGCAGACGTCAGTCGTGTTCAACGCGCAGCACAACGGGTGTCGCAGTCACAAGGTGGCACGCATTCGGACGCGCTTTTTGATGCGGCTGTCACGATGGCCGTGGCGCTGTCGATCAACGTGGAAGCGGGCCAATGTGATCGTATCGACGCGGCGATCCGCTTCTACAATCAGGCCACAGCGCAGGGCATACCAAACGACATCATCGTTGATGTGACGCAATCCCATTTTGCCCGCGACTGAGATGCCTCGCATCCTCAGGCGAGGAGAAGGAATAGCGAGTTCACTACCAATCCCATAGGCCTAAGAGAGATTTTGCCACCCACTACGCTCATATGCATCAACTTGACGCCCTCCAGATACCCCACATCTTTCGAGCTCATAATTTGGAGTGCGGTGGCAGAGGCGAGGAACGAGCCGGCGACACCGCTTTTGCAGAGCCAGAGAGGCACGTCGCATCTTCGCCCACGTTTCGCGTTGTGAAAGCACATATTCGTTCAACACAACCCTGCGGAAAAGCGGTGTCGACGGGTTCGTTCCTCACCCTCTGCCACCGCACTCCAAATTTCCCGTCAAACCAGCGCACTTTCAGCGCCATGTGCGTGTCGATACGTTAAGTTGACGCGAATGCGCTACGCTTGAGACATCCGCCTTCGCGCTTCGCTTGCTACGGCGCGAAGGCGGATGTCTCAAGCGTAGCGGGTGGTGAACTTCTGCTTCCGTTTGGGACGCTACTGATTGAGATTGGCTTGTCGCCACGGCTTCGTATACTGATTTCTATGATTGATGTGCTCAAACGAAACCGATTTCTCGTGGAGGAGCAGGCGGGGCTTCTAAAGACTAGTTTTCGATACGACGTCCGTGATCCAGAGAGCGGTGAGATTCTTTTGCAATGTCGCGAAGGCGCCTTAAGCAAGTCGACCAGCTTGTTTCGAATGACAGAGTATCGGCGCACAACCCCTTTTGATGTTCGCGTTTATACACCCGATGACGCGCTGGTGATGCGCGTGACGCGCGGTGTTCCGGTGTTTTCGTCACGTGTTCGCGTTGTCGACGCCGAAGATGTGCCGATCGGCGGATTTCGGCAGAAGGTGTTTTCGTTTGCGTCGGTGTTTGATGTCGTGGACGCACGCAATCAGTCCGTCTGTAGCCTCAAGGGCAAAGCCAGCGGCACGGAGTTTCGTTTCCTGACGTCGGACGGCGCCACGTTGGCACGGGTGACAAAAAAGTGGGCGGGCACGGCCAAAGAGCTGTTTACCAACGCGGATCATTACCTGCTCGAAATTGATGAAGCCGTACCCATGGAGTCGACCATTCGTCAGTTGATCGTTTCGTCCGCTCTGTGTATCGGGTTGGTCGTGAAGTTCAAGATTCCGTGAGCGTGGCTTACGCCTGGCACGTATCGATGCGGCGGTCGAGCATCGCGCTCTCGTCAAAGGTGAAGAAGCCTCGAAAGGTCTGACCTTTTAGAAGAAGCGGTAGCCAGAACAGGTCATCCTGCCACATCTTCTCGTACGGAATGGCGTCGACATCACACCAGAACGGGAGCGCTTCATCAGTTTCCGTCAATGTCCCGGTGTACTGCGTTGCACTGAAGGCTGTCGCAAAGAGGGACAAGCCATCCACGAACTGGAAGTGGAGTTCACCGACTTGAACCGCATCCGTGGGGGTGATGCCGACTTCTTCTTGCGTTTCGCGGACAGCTGCTTCGTAAGGGGTCTCGCCGGGTTCGAGACGGCCGCCTGGGCCATTTATCTTTCCCGCGCCCAAACCGCGCTTCTTATGGATTAGCAGAATCTGCCCATCTTTGATGACAAAGAGCAGGGTTGCACGCTGCTGTGGATTCCAGTTCGGCCAGTCGATGTCGTCGATCTTCATCGGGTTCGCGTCCATTCATGAGCTAAAGTTAACAAGGCCACGCATGCGGTATCGCTACGCAAGATGCGCCATCCCATGTCGACCGATTGGAATCCGTGCTGAGCCAAGAGGTCACACTCAAAATCATCCCAGCCGCCTTCGGGGCCTATGGCCACAAGAATGCGTTGGTGCGGAGCGGGTGTCAACGTGTTCGCCGCGCCGCGCCCGTATGGGTCGCCGATGAGTCGTGTTGTGTCGGGGAATGCCTTGTCGAGCGCGTCTTCGATAAAGGGCTTAAATCGCCGTTCAACGCTTACTGTGGGGATGTGCGTGTCGCCGGACTGTTCCAATCCTTCGATCAAGCTGGGCGTGTAAAACTCCGACGAAAGCCATTGTGTGTCGAAGTACTGACGCTCCACGCGTGCGGCGTTTGTGATTGTGATGTGACCGACGCCGAGTGACGCAAGAACAGGCCAGAGTCGTTTCATGACTTTGGGCCGCGGCATGGCGAGGAGCAGGTCGACCAAGGGAGGTGGCGGTGTGTCCTCAAGTGTGCAGTGGACACGTATTGCCTCGTCACCGCCAATGTCCACGCGGGCCTGCCCACGTGCGCCGTTGAGCACGCCGACGCGTAGTGTGTCGCCCGTCTTTACTTTCAGGACGGATGTGACGTGAGCCGTTTGGCGTGGCGTCAGCACGGCCGAGCCGTCATCGTGCAGTTGTTTGGGTAATAGAATGAGACGGTTCATAGATCTGTAAACACGGTCTAAAGGGGCTGTGTGCTCTTCGGCGATTAAGGGCGCAGTATAAGACGTTGATCGGGTGACGACAAGCTGCTGATAGGTGGTGGTGGCAGATGAAACTGGCTCAGGCCTGTCCGTAATGTTCGTTTTGCTGAAAGTACGGCCTGTTCTGCCCGAGCTTGGGAGGGCGAACTGGCTGCGTTTTAGAGCCTGCTTTGGTGTTGGGCCATTTCCCCACTCGTCGCAAGCTCCTCGCTCGAGAAAAGGCCCTATTGGTTCCGCAGATCGGAAAAGCATTGAATCTCATGCGCGGTGCACGTTCTGAAGTAGGGCCTTTTCTCGAGCGAGGAACGAGTGGGGAAATGGTCCCTTCCAGAGCCTGCGGGGGCCATTTCCCCACTCGTCGCAAGCTCCTCGCTCGAGAAAAGGACCTACTTTGGGACGGTCTGGAATGCTGCTACGTTAAGGGGTTCCTGCATGGCCTGAATTCGTGCCATTCAATGACGCGCAAACCGAAGTTCTTCCTGTGCCTCATTCAGGCTTGTCGTGGGGTGATTGAAAAGCACTGTAGCTCCTCGGCGAGGCGCTCCATGGGAAGTCCAACCACATTGCTGTAGGAGCCGTTGATCTCGGTGATGATCATTTCTCCATGCTCCTGGGCCGCGTAGCCGCCAGCTTTGTCTGAATAGTCGATGCGATCCAGGTAAGCGTCGATGATGCTCGGCGTTAGCTTTTTGAAGACGACGTCGCTTGATGTCACGAAGGTAGACTCGGTGTGTGTGGCGAGCTGGAGCAGGGCGACGCCCGAGAGCACCTGATGTGTGCGGCCTTGCAGGCGCGTCAAATAGGCATGCGCCTGCCCGCGATCGGCGGGTTTTCCAAGGACGCTATCGTCGATGACCACGATCGTGTCGACGCCGAGCACCAGTGCGTCCGGGCGCGTTTCGGCAACGGCGCGGGCCTTTAGCCGAGCGTTTTCCTGGCACAGGGTCTTGGGAGCGGTCGTGCCGGGTTGCGCTTCCGACACATGTGCAACTTGCTGAACAAAGGTGTAGCCAGCGTCGCTGAGCAGGTTGACGCGACGCGGCGATGCGGATGCAAGAACGAGTTCGGGGGGGGATGGCACTAAGTTAAGGTCTTCCTGCATGGCTCCTCCTGCTTGTAAGAATTTCACAGAAGGTCGCGAAGGACGCAAAGTAAAGATCTGGCGGAGCCCCCGCACCAGAAATTCGCTTCGCTCACCACGGTGCAGGGCAAAGCCGCTGGGCTCCAATGGCATCAGTGGTTGAGTCTTTGCGTTCTTCGCGATCTTCTGTAAATAGTTTTTGAACGTGAATTCGGGAAATGCTTAACATCGTGCCGTTTAGTTCGGGAGGCGTGTTCGTTTAGGCATGGTTGGCTGTTTCCTTGGCAATGGTGTTGCATATGGCTTCTGGGTCGGGCGCGGCGTTGCCACTTGCGATGACACGACCGTTCAGAATGATGGCAGGTACGGCAAAACACTGCAGTACGGTGCGCAAGCCGCTCAGGCCGTGGGGGCGGTGGCGAAATACCTCGCGAATGAGCTTGGGCCCTAGATAGAGCTGATTGCGCGGGTCGACAATGGTGATGTCCGGTGCCTGCGCGCCTTCGGCCCCGAAGCGATCTCTGATGAAGCGGATCAGCGCCGCGTGCGAATATTGATCTGCACGTGTTGCTCTGAAATTGGCGCTCGTGTCGCTGTCAGCAGCGTCCCCTTCGACCTTGCCGCAGCACGCGCTTCCGGTGAGCTGTTCGGCTGTCTCGCGGATAAAGATGAGTGACACAGTGGTCATGGCTCATGCAGCCGGGGCGGGGGCATCATCCGCGGAGAGTCCAATGTTGTCGCGGCCACGCTTAAAGGATAGTGCGCCCTCCAAGAGCATCCATATCGTCATGAGGAGCAGGATGAAACTGATGCAGATCAAGGGCCAGTTCTTCTGTTCGACGCCAAGGAAGCTAATGAGATTGATAATCATTGCGTAGATACTGATGCCCAACATACCGAACATGGGAATCAGGGTGAACCAGATCGGGCGTTTCAGCTTGTACAGAAACAGGCTGACAGCCAGAAGCGTCAGTCCCGCCAGGAGCTGATTCGTTGTTCCGAACAGCTGCCAGAGCGTGATGCCCGCAGGTTTGCCGTCGATGCGCAGCAGCGCAAAGAAGGCAATGGCAATGATGGCGATTAGCGAGCCGACGTAACGGTTGGCAAAGCGTTTCAGGCCGATGCAATTGAAGATTTCTTCGACATTATAGCGCAGCAGCCGCGTTGCTGAATCCAAGGTCGTTAGGGCGAACGCGACAATGGCCACCGCGATGAAGGCTTCGCCGTAGTGGCGGTCAATGCCCAGTGCGCCAAGAAAGGTGCCGCCCCCTTGAACGACGGCGGCCAGCTGGGCGCCAAGTTTTCCGGAAAGATTAGACCAGTGCACGTAGGTGCCACCCGCTGACCAGCTGGCTTCGCCGAGCCCCGCTGTGCACGCCATGATGACAAGAATGGCCAAAGCACCTTCGGTCAGCATCGCGCCGAAGCCTACGGGCAGGGCGTCGGTTTCGCGCCGCAGCTGGCGAACCGTCGTGCCGCTTGAGACGAGGCTGTGGAAGCCGCTAATGGCACCACAGGCGACCGTGATAAAGAGGAACGGGAATAGCGGTGGTGCACCGACGGCGGCTGCGTCGCTGACCGGTGGGGCGGCAATCTCCGGGTGCATCTTGAATAATCCGACCAGCAACAGCGCCAGGCCTGCGTAAAGCTGATAGCTGTTCAGGTAGTCACGCGGTTGTAAAAGCAACCAGACCGGTAAGACCGAGGCAAGAAAGCTGTAGAGCAGAAGCAGAAAGGTCCAGCGCTTCATATTGGCCGCTGCGGCGGCCTTGATATCGGCCGAGGTGAGTGTGATCTCTGCGGGGTGGTCGGTCGGCGAGTCTAGAACGCGCATGACGGCGTCGGCGCCGTAGGGCGACTCAATGATATCGCTTTCGACCATGGCGTGGATCTGCTCGGACTGGTCCGCTTGCATCTCCCATGTGTAGGTGGGTAGCGGATGTTTCACGCCGGCATGAATCAGCAGGAACAGTGCTGCAATGCCGGCCAGGCTGAGCGGGCCGAGCGGCGCTTTGAGTTTGTAGACACTGACGCCCATGATCACCGCGACAACGATGAGCCCGAATGACGGCAGAATGGCGTTGGGGTAGTAATAGACAAAGAGCTGGGCGATCACGAGGACGAAGACGCCCATGGCGAGTGCTAGCAGGAAGAATATAATAAGCAGGAAAAGCAAACGAGCGCGTGCACCGATCAATTCACGTGTGACGTCGCCGATGGAACGGCCCTTATAGCGCAGGCTGACGCTGAGTGCGCCGAGATCGTGAACCGCGCCAATGAAAATCGAGCCGAAAACGACCCAGATGACGGCGGGCAGCCAACCCCAGATGACAGCGATGGCCGGGCCCAAAATGGGGCCCAAGCCGGCGATGGACGCAAAGTGGTGCCCAAAGAGGATAGGGACACCGGTTGGCACGTAGTCGACGCCGTCCTCGAATTCATTTGCTGGTGTCTGGCGCGTGTCGGAGAGTTTGAAAATGTGCCGTGCCAAATACCGACCGTAGACGACATAGGCCAATCCGAGGGCCGCAAATGCAATAAGTGAAACCACAGCGGCATTCGCATGCATCAGGGAATAGGCTCCTTGTGTGTGCTCAACGAACGGGGCGGCCCGTGCCGCGCCCGCGTTTAGTCGAAATCGAGGTCGTTCTGCTTAGCGGCACGCGTCTTGTAGATATTGAATTCAATACCAGAAAAGGCGCGCATGGGCAGCTTTACATCACCGAAGTTCTCGCTCTTACCGCTCAGGGTGCCGGCATTGATGCTGTCGAGGTTGAGGGTGATTTGGCCAGAGCCTTTGAAGGACGCGAGAATGTCGTGCTTGTTGCGACGTGCGCGTTGGGCCCGCTCCGGCGAGAATCCAATTTCGGCGATGCGGGTGACCGGAACGTCCAGCGTCGCATATTCGGTTGCGAAGGTGACCTGCCCATCCGTGATGGTTTGAATCTGGCCCGAAACTTTATCGTTATTGATGAACGCGATGCGATCTTCGTCCAGTTCCACATCATCTTCGGCTGCTGGCATTTTTCCATCCCAAGCGCGAACACTGATGTCGGAGACTTTGAGATTACCTTGCGTCTGAGGCTGAAATAAAATCCCGTTGCCCAGACCGCCGAAGGGGTTGGGGTCGGTCCATTGGCGAACGATTTCGTCATCGATCAAAAGGACTATTTTACGCTCTGGTTTGTCGACAAGTAGTGTGAACTTGGCTGATTTGATGGTTGGCTGCTGAAAGCGTTCCACGTTTGCGTTGCCGAGGTTCTGGCTGCCGGAGTTGCTGGAGTAGCGTTGCATGTAAACCGACTGTCCGCTGACCTGCAGTAAATAGCAGTTGCCGCTGTATTGTTGGACGTTGTCGCTGAAGAATGAAAAATAGAACTGTGGGTATCCACGCCACGCAACGTTGAACTCGATTCGTGCTTTATCGGGCATGCCTGGGATCTGTCGGCCGATGGGGTTGGATTGGATGGCATAAAGCCCTCCATCCTTGTACTGCCATGAGGGTTGGCTCTGGGTGTTTTTGTGGGTCCACTTTGCGATGTCCGTTGGACCTTGGTAAATGACATCGGAAAGGGCGGAGTTCGGGCGAATACGAGTGATCATGACACGTTTGATGTTCATGTCGCCGGCGTACCATGTGGATAGCGTCAAGGCGTCCGCAGTGAGGGCTTTTAGGCTACCGGTTAGAATGTCGCCATTGGTCAGCTGGACTTCTGCAGAACCGGCAGCGGCGTCGACCGACGAGCGATCACCCAGTTCAATCCCATCGATGGACTTGACGTCGAAGTCGATTACGGCTTTTGCGTTGGGGTGTTTCCAGCTGACGCCCGTTCCTGACGGTGCAATCGCCATTAAAGCGCCGTGCAGTACGTCATCATTTAGTAGTGTGATGGCGTCTGGTTTGGGCGTGTCATCGATCTCCTCGGCAATGGTACTTTCGCTTCCAATGGGCTTGGGGACGCTGATGCCGCGCTGTGGCTGTTGCCCGGGAGCCACCTGCACTTGACCCGGTTGCGGGTTTTGGATGATGACATCGCCAATGATGTTCAGCTCGGCTTGGGCGCCGATGGCGAAAGCCGCGATGACGGCGAAGCTGTATAGTCCGTAATTTCGCATGATCTCTTTTCCTTCCTAGCGTTCGTAAATGGGTAAGAACCTGTAGTTGACCGCCAGCGAAAGCAGTGCTGTTGATGTTGAAAATACCGGACCATTGGACCCCGGCCAAGCTCCATCTGCGTTCTGTATGGAGCCGAGGCGCTTGATGTTGACAACATTCCACTCATTCCAGGCGTCCATGTCGGCGTGAAAATAGGCTTGCGAGGCGTAATAAAGGTAATAATAGAGGTGCTGATTCGCACGGGCGTTCATTTCGCGCAGGTTGCGGAATCCAGCCTGAAATTCCTGGCTATCTTTGCGTTTCGCTAGCGCGAAGACCAGCGTCCCGATGGCGGTACGCGGAGGGCTGCTGCTGGACGGTGACGTATAACCAAAGCCTCCTGCGGGTGCCATTGTGCGCGAAAAGAACTGTAGCCCTTTTTCGATGGCCGCATCCGGCACGTCGAGGCCAGCATTGCGTGCCGCGAAGAGGGCAACCATCTGGGCGCCGCTGACGGTGGTGTCCGCATCCTGACTGGTGGGGGAATAGCGCCAAGCGCCGTTCGGATTGGATGCTTGCGCCGTCAGGATTAACGTGACCGCTTTCTTGAGCGCCGGCCCGAGTCGTGGGTCATCGACGGCGCCATATGCTTCCGCGAGCGCCAGGGTTGCAAACCCGTGGTTGTACATACTTGTTCCAATGTAGCCGTTAGACTTTTGCGCTTTCGTAAGCAAGTAGTTCAAACCCAGTTTGATTGATTTTGCATAGGGGCCCACGTTTGGATCTTCGCCGTGGGCCAGCATGGCGAGCAGAGCAAAGCCCACAACGCCCGCTTGATTGCCGCTCTGTCCGGCGAATGAGCCGTTCGGCTGCTGCGCTTTGACGAGGTACTCCAGACCGCGCTGGTAAACCGTTTCCACTTCGGGGGGAATGGGGTCACCATGAAACTCAAACATACGCTGTGCGTGTGTCGGTGTGAGCAAACCCGCGACGATGAGCAGGATACATGCCGACATCGGGGCGCGGCGCGAGCAGATAAGCGGGACCTTTAATCGACGACTCATTGTGAATCCTCCAGTGCTCGAAAGTACGCTTCGAGCACGTCTTTAAATTCTTGCGGGGTTTCATGTGTCAACCCTGTGCTACGTTCCACATTGCGCCCAGCGTTGTCGACAGTCGTCTGTGGACCACCTTCGCCTTCACTGCGACCACCACCGGAACCACCGCCTGGGCCGGGTTTGGATCCGCCGCCCGGCCCCGGTTTGGGTTCGCCCTCACCCATCTGTGCCATCATCTTCTTGGCTGCTGCGCTCGATTGAGATCCGCTGGCGGAGTCAATGCTGTTACTCAGTAGTTCAATGATCTCGGTTTCGATGGCGACGGTCTCGGTGTCGGTTTGTGGACGCTGGAGCAGCATCGAGGCGTTCATCATCTCGCCGCCCAGCTTTTCGATCAGCTGGCGAAGTTTTGGGTTTTTCACGCGACGTTCAAGGGGGCGCGTCTTTGCAGCAATTTCGTCCTGCTTACGTGCGAGTTTTCGGGCGTCGTAACGGTAGCGTCGATTTTTTTCACGCCCTTCGTTCAAGAGGCGAGTCTGCTGGCGCAGGCTTTCTTCTTGTTTGCGTGCGCGCATCAACGAGATAAGGGTTTCCATATCCTCTGCGTCTAATTCTTCAGGGCCCCCGCCTTCGCCCCCGCCTTCGCCGCCCTGCTTCTTCTTTTCGCTGAGTGATTCCGCCCATGCTGCGAGTTGCTTGCTCCACTTGGTCGCATCGGAAATGGATTGAACAGCAAGATTTCTTTGAATTGATTTCGTCAGGCGGTCAAGTGCATCGACGACACCAATGTTTCGCATTTCTTTATAAACCGCGTTGTATTTCTCTGTTCGCGTGCGGCTGAAAAAGCCGGCCAAGTCATCCTGGATGTAACCCACTTGCCGATGCGTGTCCTGTTGGCGTGACGTGATTAAACCAAACTCTTCTTTGACGTCGGCGGGTAAATCGTCAGGGTCGAGGCCAATCGTTTTGGGAAGAATGTCGCCGAGCCCTGTTGCCACTTCCTTTTCGCGCTCTGACGCCTGGCGAAGTCGGTTGACAAAACTTTCGGCCATCATGTCTTCGAGAGAATCATTCATCTCGGAGCCCGCTTTTTGCAGTTTTTTGACGGCATCTTCTTCTTTGGCGATGGCCTTTTCTGTCTGTTCTTTGCGTTCGGAAGGGGTGTCGCCGGCTTTTTGGAGGTCTTTCGCGGCCGCATCCATGTTCTGTTCCGAAACGTCTTCCATGGTCTTCTGGAGCTCGGACCACTCGGCGAGAGTCGATTCCGGAATGTCACTGTTGCGTAGCGCTTCTTTCATCAACTTGCGTGTCTCTTCGGTCAGACGATCGAGCCGGTCTGATTGACGATGTTCGGTCGCCTCGTTCTCACGCAATTTCTGACGCGTTTCTGGCGACGCCATTTCTTCGGGCGGCATCTCGCTGATGGCCTTGTTGTCATCGAGTAATTCTTCTTCCAGCCGCGTGATGTCTTCGAGCTGCGCGTGTACGGCTTCCATCTGTTTCAAAACGAGGTCGGCATGTTGTGCGCGGCTTAAGACGTAAATGCGTAATGCAGGTGATTGGGAAGGGGGATGGTCGGGGTGATAGTCACTTGCATAGGCTGTCAGCGTGGCAATGGACTCTTCGGGCACATGGGCGATGAGGGGTGAAAAGTCGAAGCTTCCTGTCAGTCGTCGCTGTGTTGGATGGCCATCGGCGATGCTGTGCGAACCCGCTGCATTGGTCATGGGTTTTGATTGTGTGTCCATGGTCGTCCATTCAACCCACATGGTTTGTACGCCGAAATCGTCGTCGGCCGAAAGGTCGATGTGAATCACTTCATCTTCGAGGATAGCGATCGATCGTGAGGCACTACGGCATTCAACGAAGGGCGCTTCATCCTGGATCGTCTTGATGTTGACCGAATAGGGACGCTCGTTTTTGAGGCCATGTTCGTCTGTCCAGTTGAAGCGAATGCGCTGCGACGTGTCGACCGTGAAGGATTCCGTGACGATTCGCTGTCCAACGGCCCGGACGGCAACGGGATTGGTTGCCGTTGCGTGTGCATGGGTGAGCTCTCGGCTGATGCGCGCTTGCAGTGCCAGCTTGCTGCCTTCGACGATCTGTACGTGCGGTGTCTGGAGACGATTGGTTTTTGCGGGTTGTTGCAAATAGGCAGGAAATTGGATGATGGCCTGTAGATCTTGCAGTTCGGGGCGGAGCAGGGGCACGACGTCGACCTGATCTTTGTAGTCGCCAAGTGTAATACGCAGTGCGCCGGCGTCGGTCTGTCCGGGAACATCAAAGTGTACCCCTGTTGCGCCATCGTTTTTGTCTGTCAGGTCACCATGGATCGGAGGCTGGCCATCGAAAGCAGAGAGGGCTTCATTCGGAACCCATTTCGATTCTGCCTCGATGCGTCCTGTGATCTCGAAGGGTTCGCCATGCGCGACGATGATGGACGCGGGAAAGCCGGTGGCCGTGACGAAGGTATAGCGCGGCACTTCAGAGAGTGGGCGCAGCCAGCGTTGCAGGGCGTTCATGCCAGCTTCCGGATACAGCACGGCCGCGGCGGCGACGAGGATGCCCAGCCCGGCGATAGCGAATTTGAATCGGCGGCTGGTACGCGTGTCGACGGCGTCTTTAAAGCTGTATTGTGCGGCCTCGGCGCCGACCTGTTGAATGGCGGCACGGCGAAGGCTGGGGGACATCTGATCTGTTCCGTCCAGGTCGGGGCGCGCCAGTTCCACCGCGCCGAGTAGGCGATCGCCCATGCGTCGGTATTTGCGTTGGACCAGACGTGCCAGTTCGCGACTGTCACGGCGCTTGAGCACCCAGGCGCGGAACCAGATCCAAAAGAAGCCAAAGAGGGCAAGGGTGCTGCCTAGGGCAATGCCGGCGCGTAGCCATGGCGACGTGTCCCAAAAGCGATCACTCAAGAAAACGAGGCCAAAAGCCAGAAGCAGGGCCGTAATGCCTCCGAAAACGGCAACCATGGTTTCGGTGCGGCAGAGGCGCTTCTCGAAATCCGTCAGCTGCTTTTGAAGGGCGTCCGGAAGCGCAAATTCTTCTGGCGCAAGAGCTTTCTCGTTTGCCGTTGGATCGGCATTCTGTGGTATGTGCTCTTTCATCGTATAATCATATCATGCCAAGCAGCTTCCTGCCTACCCATTGAAGGCCCAGCAGGGTAATGAGAAATGCGCACCATAGCGGGTGCGCCCAAAGGCGCAGGCGCTGTTCGCGCGGTGTGGATTCAGGCAGCAAAAGAATTTGGTCGAGCAATTCGGGCAGACCATCGGTGTTGGTGAAGGCGCCTTCGGTGATGGTGGCCATTTCTTGTAAGAGGGCCGCTTTGGCGGGGCGTCCGACCGCTTCGCGCCGCCGACTGGCGACTTCGATGTCGGCGGTGACGCTGCGTTGCACAGATTTACAGTTGATCGTGACCGCGTAGGTGCCCCCGCGTTCTGGCGTGAAGGTGCCAGAGAACACGCCCCATCCTCCCTCTTCAGGGCGCATGACGATGGAGGTCTTCTGTTCGCTGGCTTTGTTTTGAATGGTCGCGATCACCTCGGCGTCTTTAACAGGATACCCGGAGCCGTCGAGCACCGTGGCGTGTAGCGCGATATCGTTTCCGCGACGTGGTCGCTCTGGGGTGTAGAAGAAGCGAATGCCTTCCTGGTAGGCGAGATGGCGTTGGTGAGACATCCAACGAACCACTTGACCCCAGAATCGGTAGTGATAGGTGTCTTCGACGCCGCGCCGCCAGCGCCATGCACTGTCCGTTCCCATGAACAACGTTTTGCCGTTGCCCGCGTCGCGCGTGACAAGCAGTGGCATGCGGCCATGTCGTGAGCGCACGGATTCGTGCACGGCCAGGACTTCACTTCCGGCGCGTGATTTTTCGACGGAGGCATGCCAGTAAAATCCTGGCAGGCTGCGCCAGCGTGCCCAGTTGGAGGCGGGATCCGCAGCGAGCAGGGTCAAGAGATGATCCCGGCCCGTTGTCGTCAGGTTGAGGCGCGATTCGAGATGGAAACTCAAGCCAGTCGCATCTTTCACATTCGGAATGACCGGCATGATGTCCCACAGCGCGGAGTCTTTCAGTGTGACCTGGCGTCCACGCATGCCGGGCAGAAAAACGAGACCCGATCCTTGTTGTTCGACGAGACCACGAATCATGCTGGCTTGATCCAGTGAGAGCTCCTCGGGGCCGATGCCGACATCGCCGAGGAAAATGACGTCGTATTTTGTCAGGCTGTCGCGGTCCGAAGGGAATTGTGAAAGATATTCGGTTCCGCCGCCGGAGCCCATGCCGGGATGCAGCAACAGGCAGTGCACGCGGACGCCGGGGTCGCGTGAAAGGGCGTTGCGCAAATAGCGATATTCCCAGCGCGGGGTGGAATCAATCACGAGCACGGTCAGAAGCTCGCGTCGGAACGACATCTGAAACGCTTTTTCATTATTGGTGATCTGTACTTCGTCGCGTTCGGGTGGAAGGGCCAGGGTGTAGTCAAATAGACCGCGACGTCGTGGTTGCAGGACAATGGACTCCTGTAGCTGTCCGTTTGCCGGGATGGTGATCTTTTTCTGAACAAGCGTGCCGTCGGACCCGCGCAGGGTGACGGCGGTCTGGACGTCACGGGCGAGTCGGCTTTGAATGGTAAAGGGGATAAATATGTTTTCATCCATCAAACCGTAACTCGGGGCACGTACGGATTGCAGGTCGAGATCCGGGAGGAAGCGATCAGCGCCGACGGCAACAGAAAAAATGGCGCTGCCTTGCAGGCGTAAACGTGTGGCCGCGCTAATGGGGGAGATGCCTTCGTTCCAATCGCCGTCGGTCAGAAGCACGACCGCACGCAGATCGTCCGTGCGCCGAATGGCGTCGTCGATGGCGCTGTTGATGTCCGTTCCCCAAGGGGTGTCATTGGCATCGATACCATTGGTGGCGGTAGGGGGACGGCTGAAGTGGGTCGAGACCACGTCGTATTTCGCCTCCAGCGGGGCCCACACATCGTTGGTGAACTGTTCGCTCAACCAGGCTTCGCGCGTCATGGCTTCACGGTTGTCCGTAATCACGTCGGTTGTTTTCATGCTGTCTGAGGCGTCGGCCAGGATGGCAATACGGGGGCGTTCGGTTTTGCGGGTGACACTGACGCGTTCGGGTCTGAACAGGGTAAAGACCAGCGCGATCACCGTGAGGAACCGTAGTATTTCGAGATAGAGATAGCGTTTTGAGGCGTCGCGATGGCGCTGCATGCTGACATAGAAAAGCCCGCCCGCCACGGCCAGCACAATGCATGCGGCCACCAGGTTCCAAGTGGTTATTCCAAAATCCCAAAAAGACGTTGTCATGATATTATCTGGTTTCGTCGTGCCATGCGGTCTGAGATCAACAATGCGGATTCGACCATCATGCAAAGCAGTGCCAGCAGGACCATGAGTGGCCAGAGTTCGCTCGTCGATTCTTTGCGGGCGGTTTCGACGGTTTCTTCAAAGAGTTGTAGGTCGACGCCATCGAATAGTGTCCGTAAGCGCTCAAGTGGAACGCGCTCGAGATCGTTTTCGCGCTCGGGGCGGTTGAGTGCGACGCGTTGCGCACCGAGGCGATAGACGCCGGCCTGCCAGCGATAATCTCTGTCGCCTTCTTCGCCGACCCAGGGCTCACTTTCATCTGTTGGACGCCATACGCCGCAGGACTCCATGCCACGTGCGGACAGCCGTGAGCCGCCTTCTTGGAGAACGCGCTGGACCATTGGCACGAGAACCATACCTTCGCCCATGTTGGACCATTCCGGTGTTGGAAGGGTTGTGCACACAAACACACTGCCACGGCCAACACGCTTTTTGAGTAGAAAGGGCTTTCCGTCGCCGAAGGTGGCGAGCGTAATCCAGTCGCCGTCCAAACGATCTGAGTTGGCGTCTTCAGGCGTCGTCAACACGGGGCATTGGCGTTGAATGATGTTCAGTTGACCAATCGGTAGGGTGATGCCGTCGCGTGATTCAGCCAAGGGACCGTCTTTGTTGTCCCATGTCGTGATGCGCAGCGGGCTTGCCTTTGGGGCGGTCTCAATCGCGCCCCAGCGCAGATCAAACGGGCCTTCGTGTGTCCCGTCTTCGCCGACCGCTGGCGGGAAGCAAAAAACGGCACCGCCAGAATGCGCAAAGGTTTCCACTGTGCTTAGGATGTCGTCCGCACCGGTGCCTGCCTGCCAAATCAGCATCGACAGCGCTTCGGTGTTCAGCGTTGTGGTTTGGGATGGCAAGAGCGTCTCCGCCGAATGCGGGAACCATTGTGGCGCGGGGGCGGCGGCAAGTTGCAGGTAGCGTTGTGCATCGCCGTTGTCGGCGACGATGGCCGTGTGCAACTGAACGTCTTCGTCGTAGACAAAGTAGTACGTGTTGTCGCGCGGATTTTCATCGGCGGGAATTTCAACCATACCCCAGCCCGTCTTTTCCTGGTCCGCAGGCAAAGCCAGTAATCGACTGTAGAGATCCGCGTCCAGGTCGAGTTTGCGATCTTCGGGCAAACGTGATCCGTTTAACGACATGGTCACAGGGAAGCGTTGATTTGCCTCGGGGTTGCGCTGCAGGCTGACGCTCAGGTTCAAATGGGGGCGTCCGGAAACGGATTGGCGTTTGAGGCTGGATAATGCAATGGATGTGTTTTCCTGTGTTTCCGATGTGAGGGCCAGAACGCGGACTTTAACGTCCATAGGGTGGGCGGCCAGACGTTCGCCCAACTCTGTCCACACGCCCTCATCGGGATGCCAGTTGCTCGCCTGCAGGTCGGAGGCCAACCAGATTTCGGTGTGGCCGGTTTGATTGTAGTCCATGTAGTCGAGCGCGGCGCTCAGCATGGTGGGTAAATCGGCAGCTGTATCGGTTGGGCCGGTGAGCGAAAGCGCGGGCAGGGCGGCGGTGCCCGCGATCTCCTGTGGCATGTTGAGGGCGTTTTCGATGAGGACGTAACGGCTTTGGCCTTGCATGCTTTCACCGGCTTGGACGAAGCGCTGAATGGCGTGTTCGCGTTTGGGCGACTGCAGGCGGGGGTCGGTGTCCTCCATACTGGCTGAGCGGTCGAGCATGATGAGCACGGTGTCGGGGGCGCCTGAAAGTGAACTGCCCAGCCATCCGCCTATAACGGGGCGGCTGAGCGCCAGAATCAGGAACAGAATAATCAGCGTACGGAAAAGGAGAATAAGGTAATGGCGCAGGCGGGCATGGCGGGTTGAACTGCGTGCTGCGCTGACGAGAAACATCATGGCCGCCCAGCGGACGGATTTAAAACGCAGCCGGTTCAGCAGGTGAATCAGAATCGGCAATAGGATGGCGGGGAGGCCCAGCAGCAAGGCTGGCTGGAGAAATGTCATGATCGTGCACGTCCTCCCGCGGCCGATTTTCCGGCGCGCTGCAACAAGAAGGATGCCAGTGTCTTTTCATAATCGGTATCGATCAGGACACGCTGATAGTCGACGTTGAACTCGCGACAGCCACGTGTGACGGTGTCGAGGTATTGCTGAATGGCTTGTCGGTAGTCAGTCTCAATAATCGACGGATCCGTGATCATGCTGAAACTGCTTTCCATATCCACGAAGCGAATCGGGCGATCAAACGAAAAGGCGAGTTCCTGCGGGTCCAGTAAGTGAAAGACCGCCAGATCATGTTTGCGGAAGCGCATGTGTTGAAAACCGTCGAGCAGTTCGGTGACATCCGTAAAGAGGTCGGAGATGACAACCACCAGCGCGCGTTGTGACACGCGTTCGGCGGCTTCATGTAGGGTCTGAACGATTTCGGACCCACCCTCGGGTTCAATGGTTTTTAGCGTGTCGAAAATGTGGCGCAAGTGGGCCGGCGAATTACGCGGGGGAATATCGTTGATCGTTTTTTCCGCAAAACTTAGTAATCCGACGGCGTCGCCCTGGTGCGCTAACAGGTAGGCCAGCGTTGCGGCAAGACGGCGTGCGTAGTCAAATTTACTGCCGTGTTCGCCTGCAAAACCCATTGAGGCGCTTGTGTCGAGGATGATGCAGCAGCGTAGGTTGGTGTCCGCTTCGAATTCCTTGATGTAGAAACGGTCCGTACGGGCATAGACGCGCCAATCGAGGTTCTTAATGTCGTCGCCGGGGACGTATTTACGATATTCCGCAAATTCGACACTTGAGCCACGCGTGGCGCTGCGGTGTAGGCCGGCGACGGAGCCTGCCATGGGCATGCGCGACTGCACAGCCAAACGCGATAAGCGCGCGAGGACGGCGGAGTCGACCAAGTCCATGTTCATGTTCTGCTGCGGCATTCAGGCAATCTTTCTGACGTCGTGCGAGGGCGGGCTGTTATCCGTGAAACGCACGAATGAATCAGTCTTTTTTGACACTCTCGATGATTCGTCGAATGATTTCTTTGCTGGTGATGCCTTCAGACTCGGCGTGAAAATTGGTCAGGATGCGGTGGCTGAGAACCGGTTCAGCGACGGCGTCCACATGTTCGGTCTGCACAAGGTAGCTGCCTGTCAGGACGGCTTGCGCCTTGGCGCCGAGGATCATGTATTGAACGGCGCGCGGGCCTGCGCCCCACATGACCCAGTTCTTAATCCAGTCTGGCGCATCCGGAAGGGATGGGCGCGAGGTGCGCACGATTTCGACGACGTACTCGTAAATATGGTCGGGCACAGGCACGCGTCGCACAAGATTTTGAAACTCGATCAGCTCCGCGCCGGTGATGACGGTGTTCAGCTTCGGTGTTTCGCCCGAGGTGGTTTCACGCCCGATGCGGACTTCTTCGTCGTGTGAGGGGTAGTCGACTTCGATCAGAAACATGAAGCGGTCTAGCTGGGCTTCCGGTAGGGGGTACGTGCCTTCTTGCTCAATCGGGTTCTGGGTGGCCAGAACAAAGAAGGGCGGGTCCAGCTCAAAGGTGTGTGAGCCTGCGTTAACCTTGTGTTCCTGCATGGCCTGTAGCAGTGCGGCTTGCGTTTTGGGTGGTGTGCGGTTGATTTCGTCCGCCAAAACCACGTTGGCAAAAATCGGCCCTTTAATGAATTCAAAGGCGCGTCGACCGGCCTGCTCGGTTTCCTGCAGAATATCAGTGCCCGTAATGTCCGAGGGCATCAAGTCGGGCGTAAACTGGATTCGGCTGAAGTTAAGATGCATGACTTCGCTGAGCGAGTGAATAAGCATCGTTTTTGCCAAACCGGGTACACCCATCAGAAGGGCGTGGCCGCGTGCAAAGAGGCAGGTCAGCAATTTATCAATGACGTCGTCCTGACCGATGATGACGCGCGCCAGTTCGGTGCGGATTTTCTGATGGAGTTCGCGTAGGCGGTCAATTGCTTCGACGTCCTCTTCGCGAGGCTGCGGGGCTGCCTCTGTAGGCTCGGCTGTAGGTGATGCTTCAGAAACCATGATTGACCCTTACTCCTTGTGTTCGACGGCGTCGGCCCGTATCGAGGCATTGCCTGATTCTTGAAATAGCTATAGCTGCATAGTGTATGGGTTGGAAACGCAAGGCTTCAACTAATAAAGCACTAAATACGGGTGTGGGCGGAATTTATAGACTGTCAGAGGACTTATTTGGCGGTATCCGTGTCCGTCGTGCCCTCGGCGGGCTCTTGGGTGGCCTTGATTAGTGCGTTAAGCTGATTCACGTACATACTACGTGCGGCGGCGTATTGTCGGTTTTTATCGACAGACACTGAACTCGTACTGAAGGCATTCTTGGTGCGGCGGCGCACGTTTGTGCGTCTCTTGGTCAACGAGCTCTTTTCCTGTGTCGTGATACGCGAGGAGTGGAGCCGTTCGAAGCGTTGTTTGAGCTTTTCTTTTTCGCGTGTGGCGCTGGCTAAGTCCACGTGGACGGATCCTTCGACGCGCAGTTCGCGCCGTTGAATCGCGGCAGAGGGAAAGCTTCTTTCCCCGTAAGAGGTGTCGCGCCAGGCTTTTTTCGCCGCTTTCAGAGCGGCACTGTGCAGGCGGTGTTCGAGGCGAACGTCAGCCTGAAGTTGGTCGTATTCCGCGCCGGTCATGATTTCATAAGTGACCGATTCGTCGTGGCTTTCGATTTTCACGACTTTATAGCGTTCTGTTTTGCTTGCGCTTGCCGACAGGGCGTAGACCAGACTTAGCGCGCAGGCCAGTCGGAGGGGGGCGTGTATGCCGTTCGTCATGGGGGCTTTAGCCTTCCCCGACGGCGAAATTCCGTTTTGCGGTTCGAAAGGAGTTGAAGGGGCTTAAAACAGCGTCCGCCAGAATAATGGTGCACCCATACCAGTAGTGAAAGGTGATGTGGGTCTCGGGGCTGTCGCTGCT
Source organism: Kiritimatiellia bacterium (assembly GCA_047615735.1). GTDB lineage: Bacteria > Verrucomicrobiota > Kiritimatiellia > UBA8416 > JAIOPI01 > JAPKCZ01. The sequence goes on from JBLHHU010000009.1 coordinate 20,202, forward strand.
GAGCAGCAAGGTCATTAATACGGTGGCGACGGTCATGCTGAGCAGGGCACCTGTCAGATGCACGATGAATCCGGTGCTGCTGATATCGGCAGATTTAAAGAACTGCACAAAGAGGATGACCAGGCCGAGGCCGAAGTAGACGTAGCCGAGTATGTTGCCAAGACCGTCGGCCGAGAGGTCGATCTTGGCGATGTACACGACGAGAAGGTAAATCGTTAAAAGGAGTGTCCAAGGCAAGCGGGCGATTCGGAGAATAGTACGGGTTTTGTGGGAATGCGAATCGGTGTGTTCGGCCATGGGGGTATCATCGTCGTTCATGTGTTGTTTCCTTTCCTCTGTTGTTGCGCGTTCTCGTGCACCCCGTTTGTAGTATATTCCGTGATTTCAGGCAAGACCATGGGCGAAGGGGGGCAAACGTATCAAAACTGTTCTTGCGGCATTGTGCTGGTTGTACCGCTCAATTTCAGGAGGGGCCATTTCCCCACTCGTCGCAAGCTCCTCGCTCGAGAAAAGGCCCTACTTCAGAGGCTGTCACCACAACGTGGGGTTAGATGCGTTTGCCCCGACTGGCTCTAAACCCTATTGAGGTAGCGGGAGAATTCCGCGGAACCAGTAGGGCCTTTTCTCGAGCGAGGAGCTTGCGACGAGTGGGGAAATGGCCCCGCCTTTAGGGTCGATTTGGGGCCAGCTTCAGGGCGTGTTGGGGGCGGGCGCATAGCGCTCCGCGAGTGTGGCTGAATCTGGCAAGACTTCGTAGGATTCGCCCTGTGGGCCGACGTAGCGGTTGCCCAGCCGTAAGACGCGGATGTTCCGTGTCATGCCGTTTGGCCACGTGATCGGAACAAGAACGATGGTGACGCCAGGATGCCGGTTGGCCGGTGCGGCGGCTTGCTGAGGGGTCTTTTTCGCTTTCGGGTAGGTTTGCACCGCTCGGGGGGAGCGTCGCACCGGGGAATAGCGCCGTACCTGACTTGGCCAATACGGGTAGTGGACGTTATAGTTTCGGCCACTGGGCTCGCCATAACGGTAGGCGTGCCGATTGTTGCCATAATAGCGCCCGCGGTTATACACGGGACCGCGATGACGCCAATCGTCGTCATAATAATCATCACGATCGTGGGCGTAGCCCGTCAACGCGCCAAGGGCAGCCAACGCGGGAACGGCATGCTCGGTGCGAATGTCGCTGGAGTTTTCGCCAATCAGAACGCCTACGGCACCGCCGACAAGGGCGCCCCACAGGGCGTCGTCGCTGTCCGCACGCGCATTTGATGCGAGGAGTGTGATCCCCAGGATCAGTGCTATGGGTGTTGCCTTCATGTCTGAATGGTAGTCCAAACGGCGCTTGAAGTCAAAACTTGCTGGGACTATTTAATGGTGGTGCGTGTCAGCTTGATCAGCGTTTTCCAGACCTTTTCCGGGTCGTTTTCGGCCATGAGGGTCTTGCGCGCCTCTGCCTGTCGGAATGTTTCCATGAGTCCGGCCAGCAATTTCAGATAAAAGGCTGACGCTGCGGTCGGAATAGAGATCAGGAAAATGATTTTGCTTAACGGGCCGTCGTTGTCGAAATTGATGCCTTTGGGGCTCAGGCCGAGGGCCAGCGAGAGACCGCCGCCGTCTATCCCGCGCACATGCGGAAACGCCATGCCGTGATCGACGGCGGTGCTTAGCACGGATTCGCGTGCGAGTGCCTCAGCCGTCATGTTTTCGGCGTTGTCGACAAAGCCCACCTCGGCCATGCTCGTGGCGAGTTCAAGAATGGCTTCTTCTTTTGTTTTGGCCTTCAGGCGGGGAATAATCAGTGAATGTGAAGAAAATCGCGACAATCCGGGTTTGCGTGTGGCCACGCGGCGTGGTCCCTTTTCCATGCGGCGTATGATGCGTTCCGGATTATAGAGCACGCGTGAGCAGTTGGGGCAGGTTAGGATCTCTTTTTCCATGCGAACCTGCTGAACAAAACTGATGGCCAGCAGCAGTCCGCAGCCCGTGCACATGCTGTCACGTACCGTGGTTACCGAAATGTGGTCGCGCTTTTGCAGTTTTGTGTAAAGCACACGCGTTTCAGCAGGGAGATTTGCGGTCATCGTCTTGATCGACGCATCGAGCTCGGTGAGGCTTTTGCCTTTGGCTGTGACGCGTTGTTCGTCGCGGATCAACTGGAGTTCTTGAAGCTGAATGAGGTGGTTGACGACCGGATGCATGCGTTCTCCTAGAGAGACGTAAGTTAAAAAGATAAAGAAATACAACGATAAGTTTTCTCACTCGCGCGGGTGCACGTCAATAGGATTTGACCAGTGTTTTGTAATTAGTTCTTTTTTTTGGTTTTTGAATTTCGAGTGCAACTTTGAAATTCGCTTGCAAAGGTGGCGTGTTTTTATGCTATTCTTTCGTCTGAGAAGAGTAACGGGAGAGGATCGGTTCGCTTGGGGTTGAACCGGATTTGTCGGGGGCAAGTAGCGTAAAGGGGTACGTGATGCGTGCAGTCGTAAACGTTGTAACGTATAGCGCAATTGTAGGGGTTGCACTGTTGTTTTGGTGGGGCTGTTCCGCAGGGATCAAGTTCATCATCCACTGGGCCTGCACCGCTTTAATCCGTTGACCTTTTGGCTATGCCTGACTATAGGTGCATGCATGCCAAATTTAGACCGCAAAACTTTTTCAGACCTGGCGACACAGTTTGATGTCGTCCCTCTGTATACCGAGCTGATCGCCGACGTGGAAACGCCCTTGTCGGTGCTGAGCCGTTTTGCCGATCGCCCCAATGTTTTTCTCTTTGAAAGCATGGAGGGCGGCGAACACTGGGGACGCTATTCCATCGTGGGCATTGACCCGGAGCCGTTTCTGGATGTCGACCATTCGCAAGGGCCCACTGGCGAGCTGGATCGGCTTCGTGAGTGCTTTTCAGGTATTCGCGTTGCGCCCGTAGAAGGTCTGCCACGTTTCTTTGGTGGCGTTGTCGGTTATCTCGGTTACGAATCCGTGGGTGAATTCGAACGTTTACCGAAACCCAAGACGCATGCCGGTGGGGTTCAGTCTAAGAGTTGCTTCATGCGTGTTGATCAGGTCATCGTCTTCGACAATAAGCGCCATACCGCCAAGATCGTCGTTTGCGCTCACCCGGGCAAAGCACCGTCGGTAGATGCCTGTTATGACGCGTGCCTCGAGCGCATTCAGCGAATCGTCGAAACGCTCAAGCAGCCCTGCGCCACCCGTGCAAGCAGCGCAAATTACGGGGACGTCCAGTTTGAATCAAACATGTCACGGGACGCGTTCAAAGACAATGTCGCGCGCGCCAAGGCATACATCGTCGATGGCGACATTATTCAAGTTGTGCTTAGCCAGCGTTTCTCTGCCAAGACCGACGTGCCACCGCTTCAGGCCTATCGCGCGCTGCGCTATCTGAACCCGTCGCCCTATACGTTCTTCCTTAAGTTGGGCGACACGACCTTGGTCGGGTCGTCTCCTGAGGTGATGGTTCGGCTCGAAGGACGCACGGTCGAAGTGCGTCCAATTGCAGGAACGCGGCCACGGGGCGGAACGCCTGAGGCGGACGAGGCCCTTGCGGCCGAGTTGCTTGCCGATGAAAAAGAGCGCGCTGAGCATGTGATGTTGGTGGATCTGGGACGCAACGACGTCGGCCGTGTCGCCGAAGCAGGGTCGGTGCACGTGAAGGATTACATGGTGATCGAGCGCTATAGCCACGTCATGCACATTGTTTCCGATGTGCAAGGCACGCTGCGTGAGGGCTTGGACGCCTTGGATGTGGTGCGGGCGACGTTCCCGGCCGGCACGCTCAGCGGCGCACCCAAAATTCGCGCCATGCAGATCATCAATGAGCTCGAACCCGAAGCTCGCGGTGCATATGGCGGTGCCGTTGGGTATTTTAGCTATGCTGGCGATATGGATCTCGCGATTACGATTCGCACCTTGGATTTCCAAGACGATCACGTGTCGGTGCAAGCGGGTGCGGGTATCGTGTATGACTCTGATCCCGAAAAGGAGTTTCAGGAAACGCAGCACAAGTCACGCGGTATGCAAAAGGCCATGCAACTGGCCGCTGACGGGTTGACGCTGGGCGGGGACGACAAATCATGATTCTCGTCATCGATAACTACGATTCGTTTACGTACAATCTCGTTCAAGTGTTTGCTGCCCAGGGCGCCGACGTGAAAGTTGTCCGCAACGATGACATCAGTGTCGACGGCATCGCCAGTCTAAAACCAGACGCTTTGGTTGTCTCCCCCGGTCCGTGCACGCCGAACGAAGCCGGTGTCTCCGTGGCCGCGATTCGGGCCTATTCCGGAAGCCTGCCTATTTTGGGCGTGTGCCTGGGCATGCAGAGCATCGCGGTTGCCTTCGGTGCGACCGTCAGTCACGCGCAGCGCATTATGCACGGTAAGACGTCGCAGGTGTCGTACGACGCATCGCCGCTTTGCACCGATCTTGGGAATCCATTTCAGGCAGGCCGCTATCATTCGCTCGCTATTGTGCCTGACACACTGCCCGCGACACTTGTTGTGGATGCGCAAGCCGACGACGGTGAGATCATGGGCATTCATCACGTGTCACATCCAACCTATGGCGTGCAGTTCCATCCTGAATCCGTGCTGACGCCTGAAGGACCCGAATTGTTGGGCAATTTTCTAAAACTTGCCGCGAGCCACTGAACGCGCGACGGCCGCGACAATAAGGAGACCATTTGTGAAAGACATTCTAGAGAAGATCATGTCCGGGCACCATCTCTCGCAACACGAGGCGACGTCCGTGTTCGACAAGATCATGCAGGGCGAAGCAACAGAGGCTCAAATCGGTGCATTCATCGCAACATTGCGGATGAAGGGCGAGGTCGTCGAGGAAGTATCGGGCGGCGCGGAGTCGATGCGGCGCCATGCCGTCAAGATCGAGTGCTCCGGAATGCATGTTGTGGATACCTGTGGCACAGGGGGCGACAGTTGCTCAACATTCAATGTGTCGACCACGGCCGCATTCGTCACGGCCGGTGCTGGTGTGCCCGTTGCCAAGCATGGGAATCGCGCGATCTCGAGTAAGTGTGGATCTGCTGACCTGCTGAAAGAACTGGGTGTGAATCTGGATGTCTCCAAAGAAACCGTTGAAGATTGTATTCGTGACGTCGGAATCGGCTTCATGTTTGCGCCCAATATGCATCCGGCAATGAAATACGCTATGGGTCCGCGCAAGGAATTGGGCATCCGAACGATTTTCAACATGCTCGGACCACTGACCAATCCGGCTGACGCGAAGTTTCAAGTGCTTGGGGTTTATGACGAACGCTTAACGGAACTGTTTGCCGAAGTCCTGCAATGCCTCGGCTCGGAGCGTGCATTGGTTGTACACGGCCTGGACGGGATGGATGAAATTACGACGACGGCGAACACACAGATCAGTGAACTCAATGAAGGTGTGGTCAAAACCTACGAATTTGACCCGCGCCCCTTCATTGGCGACTATGCGGATCCTGCTGATTTGGAAGGCGGCGATGTTGTCGAAAATTCACGCATCACCCGCTTGGTCCTGAGTGGTGAGCCCGGTGCTGCACGCGATATTGTGTGTATGAACGCGGCCGCCGCCATTATGGCTGGCGGGAAAGTAGAAACCTTGCAAGAGGGCTGGGACTTGGCGCAGGTATCGATTGACCGTGGCATCGCTTTGGAAGTGTTGGGACGATTGGTCGAAGCGACCGCCATTTAGCGGATGGTGGTGCGGCGGATTGTGTTTACCCCGGCAAAGGTGCGTGGGTGTGCGAGTGTGAGAGTGAGGAGGCAGGAAAAGCCGCTCATTCACCCCGCGATTCCCGTAGGCTTACAACGCAACTTTCGTGACGCACACACACCCACGGCCGACCGGTGGGTGACGGGCCGCCGCGGCCGCTTCTACGATGTGTCTTACACCAATGCGTCACTCATCACCCCCGCCTGGACCAATGCGACGCCCGTGCCACGCTACATTACATCAGATGGCATTGAGGAGTGGATTGACGATGGTGTGGACACGGATCCTGCTCCATGGGCGGTAACGCAGCGCCTTTACCGCATCGACATCTCATTGCCCTAAGCGTGATCAGCTCAGGATCGGGCGGATCAGCTTGCCGTGGACATCGGTCAGCCTGAAGTAGCGCCCTTGGTATTTATGCGTCATTCGCTCGTGGTCAATGCCCAGCAAGTGCAACATCGTGGCGTGAAGGTCGTGTACGTGTACGCCGTCCTTGGCAATGTTGTACCCGTACGCGTCCGTTTCGCCGTGCGTGTAGCCTGGCTTCACGCCGCCGCCCGCCATCCAGAGCGAGAAGCAGCGCGGATGATGATCGCGACCAAAATTGTTGGCGGTCATTTTGCCCTGACAATAATTCGTGCGTCCAAACTCGCCGCCCCAGATGACCAGTGTGTCATCGAGCATGCCGCGCATCTTCAGATCCTTGATGAGTCCTGCTGAGGGCTGATCCGTCTGAAGACACTGTTTGCGGATGGCCTTGGGCAAGTTGCCGTGCTGATCCCATCCCTGGTGGTAGAGTTGAATAAAGCGCACGCCGCGTTCTGCCAGGCGTCGTGCCTGAAGGCAGTTGGCGGCGTAGCTTCCGGGCGTTTTTACATCATCGCCGTAAAGCGAGAGCGTCGATTCCGTTTCGCCACTGATGTCGGTGACTTCAGGCACGGAAGCCTGCATGCGGAAAGCCATTTCGTATTGTGTGATCTTGTTTTCGAGGGCGGGATCGCTATTTTTTTCGAGCTGCAATTGATGCAGGCGTTCCAATTGATCAACGACCTTTCGTCGCGCGCTGCGAGAGATGCCATCCGGGTTGTTTAAATATAGAACGGCTTCGCGATCTGGTCGAAAGCGCACGCCATTGTGTTTGCCGGGTAAAAAGCCATTGCCCCAGTATCGGGAAACGAGGGGTTGTCCGCCGCCGCCCTTGGTGACCATCACGACGAAGGCGGGCAAATTTTCGTTCATCGAGCCCAAACCGTAGGACAACCAGGAGCCAATGGTGGGGCGTCCGGGAAATTGTGAACCGGTTTGCATCATTGTGACACCGGGACCGTGGTTGATGGCCTCGGTGTACATGGATTTGATAAAGCACAATTCGTCGGCAACCGTCGCCGTGTGCGGCAGTAGGTCGCTGATGGTGGCGCCGCTTTGACCATGCTGCTGAAAATCGAATGGAGAGCCTGCTAATGGGAGACTGGCTTGATTCGTCGACATGCCCGTTAGGCGCTGGCCCTGGCGCACGGAATCTGGAAGTTCTTTGCCGTGTTCGGCGTTGAGCACAGGTTTGTGATCAAAAAGGTCCATCTGTGATGGGCCACCAGCTTGAAAAAGATAAATCACACGCTTTGCTTTGGGGGCAAAATGGGAGAGGGCCGATGGCGACACGGGATTGACGGCGGCCGAAGCGGTCATGGGGTTGACCAAATCCGCCAGCGCGATGCCGCCGAGCCCAAGGCCCATCTGGTTAAGGAAGTTCCTGCGACTCAAGCCGGTCGGGTCGTCGTAGCCTGTACAAAGTGGGTTTTTCATCGTCGGGTCACGCATTCTTCGAAGTTCATGAGCGCATTTACAACCACTGTCGCGGCGGCAAGCTGCACGTCGGGCAGTGTCGCATCCGTTTTCGTGTCGCCTACGGCTAAGTAGGCTTTAGCCATGTCCGGGTGATCTCGGAATTCAACGATCTGTTGATCGAACATGTCTGACAGAATATCTTTTTCGGGTGCTGTTGGATAGCGACTTGTCAATCGTCGGAAGGCGTCCTCAAGGAGAGCCGGACTGTTTTCGCCGTGATGCTGAATCAATTGCGCGGCCAACACGCGTGCGGCTTCGACGAATTGCGGCGCATTGAGCAAGACGAGGGGTTGCAGAGGCGACGCCGTGACGTCTCTGTTCAGACGGCAGACGTCACGCTTTGTTGCATCCAGCGTCATCATCATTGGGGCCGGTGCCGTGCGTTTCCAGAAGGTATACACGCTACGGCGATACAGGCCATCACCACTCGCGGGTTTGATCGGGGAAAAAGACAGTGCCAAATCGTAGGGTTTCACGGGCGCTCCGCCGACTTTTCGTACGAGGAGCCCGCTTACGGCCAGCGCATTGTCGCGAATCATTTCGGCTGGCAGGCGCGCCGCCGTCGTTCGCGCCAGCCATTGGTTTGTGGGGTCTATCTCGCGTGCAGCGGGTGTCACGACGGTGCTCTGACGATAGGTGGACGAAAGCACCATCTGTTTCAAGAGGCGGTGAACATCCCAGTTGTTGTCCATAAAGTCACGTGCAAGCCAGTCGAGTAATTCGGGGTGTGATGGTGGTGCGCCTTGACTGCCAAAATCCTCAGGTGTTCGAACCAGTCCCATTCCGAAGATCATCTGCCAGTATCGATTCACGGTTACACGCGCGGTAAGGGGGTTGTTGTCCGCCGTTAACCAACGGGCCAGTCCCAGACGGTTCTTTGGCAAGTCGGGCGGCATGGGGGGCAGGGCGGTTGGCGTTCCGGCCGTCACCTCTTCACCGCGATCGTTGTAGCCGCCTCGCGTTAATACGTACGTTGGTCGCTGCGCTTTCATGTCGCGCATGACCATAATAGAGCGAACGCCGTCCATTTTGCGGTTCCATGCGGCCCGCGCCACGTGCAGTTTCGTTCGTGCGTCGGCCATTTCCTTGCTGATGGTCGCTTGAAAATAGGTCAACAACATGGACTGTTCCGCTTTCGATAGATCTGTTGCAGGGCGAGCAAGAAGCCCTTCAAGGGTGGTGCCGTCATAGAGTTGCGCAATTTCGATTGGCGCGAGCGCGCGATCGAACATGCTGAAGGCGTCGACTTTGCCGTGCTTGAAACCGCGGTCACGAAACCGTTCGCCAATGGTCAGGTTCTCTTTGTTGGTGATCCGTCGTGTCAGGTGATCACGTACGATGCGCGTTTTGGCCGCTTTGCCATTGATGAAAATGTTCAGTCCGGCCGCTTTGCTCGATCCATCATAGTTGACCACCACGTGGTGCCACGCATTGGGCGCGAGTGCGTTCTCGGCCTGCACGCGGATCGCATCGCCAGGCCAGAAATGTGCAAGCGTTGCTGTCGGTTTTCCATCTAGGAGAAGAAAGTCATAGCCGAGGCTGCCCGCATCCTCTGCAGCTTTCGTGCGGTGGTACACCACGGCGCGTGGCGATGCGTTCGAAATGTTAATCCAGAGCGATACGGCAAATGGGTGTTCGCGATGGTAAACGCCGACGTTGGGAATCTTGACGGCATCGTCGCCAGTCAGTTGAAGCGCCTGGTCGAACTTCCCAGAAACGATCGTGTTGACCTCGGGGCATTTCGCCGGGTGGTCCGGCAGGATGTCGTTGCGCAGCTTGTGGCTTTCCAAAGCGTCAAAGCTGATTTGGGCCGTCATGCCGGGCCACGTCAGTTGCTGCGGCAGGGTGTGGAGCCATGCGTCGAAAGCAGGTTGGCAAGTGGTCGCGCTGAGCGCCTTCTCTGCGTCTTGAATGGCGGCTGTCGCAATATCGAATTCCTGACGTTGTGTATCGTTGATATAGGGCATTGCCGGCGTTGGAACAGCGTCAGTGAAAAAGGACATCATGCCGGACTCCGCGATGTTGGCGAAGAAAGCGCTCATGCGATAGTAGTCGCGCGTCGGAATCGGGTCATATTTGTGGTCGTGGCATCGCGCGCATTCCATTGTCATTCCGAGGAAGGCGGCGCTCGCGGTCTGTGTGCGGTCGGCCACGTATTCGACTCGGAATTCCTCCAAGTCACTGCCGCCTTCTTTTTTGTGGGAGTGCAAGCGGTTGAAGGTTGTTGCCAGAATCTGATCCGGGGTTGCATCCGGCATGAGGTCGCCAGCCAACTGCAGCGTCATAAACTCGCTGTAAGGCATGTTGGTGCGAAACGCGCGAATCAACCAGTCGCGCCACGGCCATACAAAACGTTCGCTGTCACGCTGGTAGCCATAGGTGTCCGAATAGCGGGCGACGTCCATCCATTCGGTTGCCATGCGTTCGGCATAGGCGTCGGAATCCAGCAGGCGATCCACGATCTGTGCGTAGGCCGCCGGTGGTCTTGATGCCAAAAATGCGTCAATTTCCGCAATCGTCGGTGGCAGTCCGGTCAGGTCGAAGGTGACACGGCGCAACCATTTTTCGCGCGTGGATTCTGCTGCGGGACGCAGACCGGCGGCGTTCATCTTCGCGACGATAAAGTGATCGATCGTATTGCTTGCCCAGTCGGATGTTGCCTCAGGCGCCTTGATCGCGGCAGGAACCGGTTTTAGGGCCCAATGGGTGTCGTACTTCGCACCTTCTTGAATCCACTGATCCAAAATGCCCTTTTCGGCATCGCTTAGCGTACGATTCGAATCCAGAGGCGGCATGATTTCATCGTCATCGTCGCTGTGGATGCGGAAATGAACTTCACTTTTCTTTAGATTTCCCGGCACAATGCCCGCATAGCCACCCAGATCGGCGCGTGCGTGCGCTTCCGTATCGAGGCGAAAATCCGATTTCTGGTTTTCGGCGGCAGGGCCGTGACAGTGAAAACAGCGGTCCGAAAGGATGGGGCGGACGTCACGATCAAACGAGATGTCGGCCAGGCTGGCCGTGGTGAGCGCGAGCAACGTTGTCCACGATAGCGATGTGGTTTTTGGAACAAATGCGTGCATTCTGTAATGGTAGACAGGTATCGAGCGGCTGTGCAATCTTGATCATTGACGTGCTGTTGCAAAGGATCGGTGGCGGCAGATGAAAGGGCGCATGATGTGTTGTTTGGATAAAATGGCTAGAGCGGGAATGGTCGTTCTGTTTTTCGTACACCTGAGCCCCGCGTTCGCTGATGTACTCGTGCCAACGGAGGGAACGGCCGGTTTCGTGGAGCTTTCGGGCCGGGCGAACCCGGATATCGTTGGCGGAGAATTGGGGCTCATCGGCTGGTTCAATGGGAGTCTTTCCGCAAAGGGTAGCTTCTCGTTTCTCGCCTCAGAACCTCTGGAAGATTTTTTCGCGGGTGCGAATATTAGTATACAGACGCAGTTCCCATGGCGATTTTCACCCTATGTCGGGGTGGGCGCGTTCGCCGGGTACTCGCGCGAGGATGTTCGGGCTGAAAATGACAATTTGGACAACGATGACGATGGCTTCACAGATGAGCGTGGTGAAGAAAAGAGCGTTGTCGATAACGTGACGTCCAGCGTGTACCCGGAAATCGGTCTGTTGATGTGGGTTAAGCATGATGTGAGACTGAGCATTTCGGGGCGCTACCATATCTCCTCAGAAGGTCGCGATTTCGATGCGTGGATTTATGCTGTTGGATTTGCTGCACGTATGTAAGGATTTTCGATGATAGCCAAAACTCAAAAAGGATCTGACTGATGGAAATTACGCGACTCGAGACGTTTTTATGGTTTCGAATACAGAGACTATGTCTCGCCCTGATTGTCATGCTGCTGTCCGGCGTAAAAATCGAGGACGCTCGCGGAGCCGCCAAACCGAACATTCTGTTTTTGCTCTCGGACGATCAGGCTTGGACGGATTACTCGTTTATGGGACACGAGATGATTCAGACGCCGAACATTGACGCGTTGGCCAAGGATGGGGTTCTGTTTCGCCGTGGGTATGTACCCACGCCGCTGTGCCGTCCTTCGCTGATGTCACTGGCGACGGGGCACTATGCCAGCACGCATGGCGTGACAGGGAACGATCCTTCTCGAAAGTACTACACAGGTCCGGAGCAGAAGGAGGCACGCGCGGCCCTAATAGCTAAAATTGATGCGTTCGACACCTTGCCGGAGCTGTTGGTTGAGCAAGGGTATGTGTGTCATCAAAGCGGCAAATGGTGGGAAGGCAATTTCAGTCGCGGCGGCTTCACGCATGGAATGACTCGTGGGTTCCCCGAGCCCGGTGGGCGCCATGGGGATGACGGCCTTAATATTGGCCGAAAAGGTCTTTCGGCGTGCACCGACTTTATTGACATGGCTGTCGAGGAGGAAAAGCCCTTCTATATGTGGTACGCCCCCTTCATGCCGCACAGTCCGCATACACCCCCAAAGGCCTATTTGGATAAGTATGAAGGCCGCGTACCGCTGCCCGTCGCAAAGTATTATGCGATGTGCGAATGGTTTGATGCGACGTGTGGCGAGTTGCTAGCGCATCTGGATGCAAAAGGAATTCGCGAGAACACACTGGTTGTTTACGTGGGCGATAACGGCTGGATTCAGCATCCTAAGAATGCGAACTGCTACGACAAGCGGTCAAAACATACGTGCTACGAGGGCGGCATTCGGCAGCCGACCATCTACAGCTGGCCGGGTACGCTCGCCGCGCAGGATCGACCGGAGCTCGTCAACAGCATTGACATCTTCCCTACGATTCTGGCCGCGGCGGGTGCGCGCCAACCGGCTCGTCCGGTTCCTGGAATAAATCTGCTCGACGTCATGAAGATGCAGGCGCCTTTGGAACGGGAGGCCATCTTTGGTGAGTCCTTTGCGCACGATATTGCTGATATTGCCGATCCGGAAAAATCGTTGTTATACCGCTGGTGCATCAAAGGGCGTTGGAAGTTGCTGTTGAGTTACGATGGCGAAATGGGGCACTATAAATCCTCACACGATTACGATAAGTTGCCGCAGTTGTTTGATCTTGTCGACGATCCGCATGAGAAAAAGAATCTGGCTAAAGGTAAGCCGGATATCGTCGCCGAGCTGGCGAGCGAAATCGATGGGTGGTATCCCCTGAAGACCGCCAAGTTACTTCCGTGATTTTGGGTGCGGTTTCAGGGGAAGCTGTTAGCTCGCTTGGGCCGGACGCTTAAAGAAGGCTGCCGCGTAGCCATCCCCGCCGCCGTAGGATCCAAACTCAAGGGGCGAGACGCTGACAAGTTCCCAGCCTTCTCGTCCGAGTTCTTTGATTGCGTCATCGCTTGCGGGGTCGACCTGACGGATCAGTTCGCCGCGGTTAAAGAAACCGGGCATCTTCGACGTGAACCGTGTGATGCGTAGCGTCAGCGTCGTATATTCCCATTGCGTCATAAGGTATCGCCTTTGATTTGCGTTGGAACGATAAGTACTTAACGTTTCCAATAGACGCCCGAAGTCTACGTTTCGGGGTGCGATCGCACAAGTGCAATTCGCTGTCGGGCCGCCGTGACTAGATTAGGAGCATGCCGACGAAGCCGGTGATCAGGCAGTAGACGCCGAACCACTTGAAGACACCTTTTGTCAGCGCGCGTACCATCAAGATGATCGCCCCGTAGCCTACCGCCGCGGAAACACTGAACGCGAGCCCTAGCTCGGTGAGCGACAGGCCCCCTGTACCATCGCGAATAACATCGCCGACAGACATCA
>JBLHHU010000010.1:0-30869 GCA_047615735.1 Kiritimatiellia bacterium
GCCGAGATTCTCGAGCAAAATGTCATTATAGAGACGACTGTTACTCGCTTCGGTAAAGAGCTTTGCATTGTCCAAAGCAACGCCAAGTTCGGCCGACAGAATACTAAGCGCGTCCTCCTCCTGCGCGCTATAAATTCGCCCCGAAAGACGCTCGCCGAGCAACATGATTCCACTAAGCCTGTTTTGTGCTCGAATGCCCACAGCGACGACTTCATTGAGGGATTGCATGCGTTGCACAGCAGCTTCGCGTAGTGGCGACAGGCGACGGCGACGCAGGGTTTCCATCACGAGTGGTTCCGTATGTAAATCAAGTACACGTACAAGGGGGTCGTTGGCTTCCAATGTCACAACCTCATCGGCCTCCTGTGCAGAAAAGGCCTGCACAAACCGATCCTCTTGAATGAGCAAGATTCGCACATGGTCCGTGCCTAGCGACGAACGGACAATCCGCGTGAAATCATGCAATAGGTCGTCGAGCGTAGAAATGGACTGCGTTACCGCCGAGGCTTGCTGGACGATGAGTCCCAAGTCGATGGTGCGAGCTCTGACAAACAGTACATCTGCAAACTTCTGTAGTCTTCCATGAACTGGCGCCAAGGAAAACGCGACAACCAACGCAGCAAGAAGTTCGGGTAGTGACGCGATCGGGATCGCCCAAATGGACACCAGTTCGGAAACGACCAAGGCGGTAGTCTGGTAGACCAACACCAAGTAAGCCGTCAGCAAACCGTAGGCCGTGGCACGCCGCAGCACCGTCGCTACGCCCATGATACGCTGCGTTACGATACCATAGGCGATAATGATGTTCATCAGAATGACGGCAACTGGCGCTAGTGGCGCCGTTCGCGAATGGCCGGTGACCTCTGGAATAATCATCCCCAAGAGGACAGCCACGCCAATGCATACGCCGCAGCCAAACATCAAATACTGCAGCTCGGTACGCCAGATCCCCCGTGCTCTGCGGGTATCCCTGATAAAGGATTGAACAAGATAAATAAGGAAAAGGATGTGATAGAGTCCAAAGAAAAAGTAACCGGGGCCAAACGAAGGCTCAGGGACGCCTCCTTGGCCGACGTTGTCAGGCAGGGTGACGTCGGCAATCGATTTCGGAAGAAAACACCACACACAAACAAGCATCGCCAAGCAAAGAAATGGCACAATACGCTTCAACACCTCGCCGCATCGACTCTCGCGGTGCTTCATCGACAAACGAATGGCGTTGAATGCTACGGGGATAAATAGCGTCGTAGCCAACGTCGGGCGTATCCAGAAATTAGCCGCGCTTGCCGTCGACGCATGTAAAAGGTTCCATTGCGAAAACAACCAGGCACCGAAGAAAAGCGTCAGCATTGCATAATACTGGTTGATGGCGCGTTTTGGGTTCGTCCAAAAAACGATAAGCCCGTAGGCCGCATCGACCAGAAAAGCTAAAGATATGGCAATTGCGCCCAGAGTCATGCTGCCGGCACCTTTTCGAGGGCAACCGTACAGTTCCCACCACCCATGCCGTGAATGTTTACCAATGCAAATCGAAGCGAAGCAGCACGTGGTTGATTTGGCACACAATCAAGGTCACATTCGGGATCACGCTCGGTGAAATTCGCCGTCGGCGGTAGATAGCCATCACGAAACGCAAGCGCACATGCGGATAGCGACATTGGCCCAGCTGCGGACAGAGGATTGCCCGTAACGCCTTTAATAGAGCTTAGCGCCGTACTATAAGCGTGTGCACCAAACACCTTTTTGACAGCCTCCATTTCAACGCGATCCATAATTGGGTCACTCGGCCCGTGCGCACAGATGTAGTCAATATCCTCAGGATAAAGCCCAGCATTGGCGACGGCACTTGCCATAGATTCACTTAAGCCCGAGGCAGGTTCGGAACCGGGCTCATCCTGATAAACACCATGTGAGCGAATGAGGGCAATCGGACGCGCCCCGCGCGCCAATGCATGACTTAAACTCTCGAGCACCACGATGCATGCACCTTCCGACATCACGCCGCCGCTGCGGTAAAGATCGAACGGGCGACTCGCCGTGGCGGGATCATCAGTACGTGTCGGAATCATTCCGCTAGCAGCAAAACTTGCAACCGCAAATGGCGTCACAGGAGCATCTGTACCGCCCGCCAGAACAACCTGCTCCCGACCTGAACGGATTAGATCGGCCCCCTTCCCAATCGCCATTAAGCCTGCCGTGCACGCGCTAGATATGGTTTCAGTATATGAACTGATAGCCAAATGCTGAGCAATGACATTAGAAATCGCATTCGGTTGCGATGCGGACACGACATAGGGACTGACATGACGAACGCCTGCAGACGCCATTCGATCCTTACCCTTTTCGATCACATCAAAAGCACTGCTACTAACGCCCATCACCAAGGCAGGGGCCTTTCCAGCCTGCAGATCTTCAATTTCAAGACCAGCCTCGCGCATCGCTAAGCGTGTGGCCGCAAGGGCCAACTGGGTATGCCTGCCCATGCGCTTAGGATTGACGTTACCATCGACATAATCGCGAACGTCGAAATTCGAAACTTCGCCTGCAATCTGAACAGGAAAGTCTACAGGGTCAAAAAGAGAAATAGGACCAATTCCGCTCTTCCCATTCAGAACGGACTCCCAGAATGCATCAACACCGATTCCGTTCGGAGCGACAATTCCCAAACCTGTAATCGCGATTCTATTTTTAGTACGCATAAGCTCTCTGGTTCTCATTTAAGCCAAACAACCCAACGACGCCCGCACAATTCCGTACACAACCCCGACTCTGTGTGCACAAATTTGATCATATAGTTGTCGCATCTGCCTGTAAAGTCAACACGAAACCCAACGAAAATGGGCCAAACTAACTTTGGCACGGCGACTGCTAATAAAGTAGCTCGATGCGTAAGCCAGCGAATTCGCCAGGGGAACGGTGAACGATGACGAAGCATTAACAAGCAAGTAAGATGCCAAATAAGTAGAGCATCGCAAATGAAGACAACAGACATGTACAAATTGGTACGCAACAAAAACAGGAATATTTGGAAATGAATATAACAATGACTAAGCGCACCATTCTCGTCATTGATGACGAACTAGGGCCTCGTGAAAGCCTTCGCTACATGCTCAAGGACGATTACGACATCACATGTGCATCCGGCGTTGACGAAGGTATCGCCCATCTCAGGGATTCCATTCCGAATCTCATCATCATGGATATCACGATGCCTGGTAAAACCGGTATCGAAGGCCTGGAGGAGATCCGGGGTCTCGATAAAGACGTTCCTGTCATCATGCTCACCGGCTACGGTTCCTTAGAAACAGCACAAAAGGCTTTGCGTCTAGGTGCAACAGATTACATCAACAAACCTTTTGATCTTCCTGAAATGAGGAAGATCGTCAAAAAGTATATAGATCAGAGCTCCTATGATCGTAAACGCGTTGATCTGCTAAACAATCTTAAAGAAATGAACAATCAGCTCGTCGAAGAAATTGCGAGTAAAGATGATATGGCTGCCTTAGGACAAAGCAGCGCCGAATTTGTACACGATCTACGAAATCCCCTAATGATTATGAGTGGTTATGTTGATTTATTAAACAAACAGCTCGAAAAGGCCGGCAAAAGCAAGGAAGGCGAACACGACGAATTGAGCACATACCTCAATGCAATTGAGCAAAGTGTTCAGCGATGCTGCCAATTGACCGAAACGTGGACAAGCACCACAAACCGAGATCCCCTTGCAAATTACGACGTGTTCACAATTGGACAACTCATTGGAAAGCTTCAAGCCGGCGCTGAACCGTTCGCTGCAGTTGCGGATGTCAGCCTGGAGTTCAGCGTGCCAGCGGCAGCAGAAAAGATGCGCGGCAACAAGTCGCAACTTCTAAGAGCGCTTCACAACGTGGTCAACAATGCCATCGACGCTGTGGAATCGGATAGTGGGACGGTTCATATCACTTGCACAAAGGACATAAAGGGATGGGTCCGTGTTAGTGTAGCTGATAACGGTTGCGGTATGTCGCCGGACGTCTTGGACAACATGTTTGAGCCGTATTATACGACCAAAGGTAAAGATAAAGGCACCGGTTTAGGCACCGTCATTACAAGAAAGATCACGCAAGAACATGGTGGACGCATTGAAGTCAGCAGCGCGCCTGGAATGGGCACCACGATTGTATTGATTCTTCCGCTTCAGAAAGGACCCAGCATCCTCATCGACGGCGATCCCGCCGAGGTTCGCATCATCCCCCTACCGAGCGGACGCCCCGATCAGAAGGCAGTCCCACGAATCCCGAACGATCCGGATCATTCCCCACAGGCTGTAAAGCAACACATACCGCTACCTATGTCCAATTCTGGACGCCCTTTCACTGTTCAGCTCTAAGCCCGTGTTGCCGTCAATCTGCTGCTCCTAGCCAATTTGCGAACAATAAGCTATAGTTGCCAGATTGATACGAAATGGCTCGCAGCACAGTAAGCGCGCTCCTCCACTACGACTTCATACATCTAGGCTGAATGCTTTGCACGACCTCAAGGCGCGACCCAATAGACGAATAGACGATCCACTGTTCTGCCACTTGGCACCTTTTGTTGCTTGGCTTCTCGTCATGACGATCTGCGGCGGTCCTAGTCCGTACGCATATGCCTTCCGCACTCTTTTCACGACAGCACTCCTTATCTACCTTCGTCCATGGCGCTGGTATCCCCGTCTCAAAACAACGCACATTCTGCCAGCGACTACCGTTGGCCTTGCTGTCTTCGTTCTCTGGGTCATCGGTGAATCGGAAATAGCGTCTCGCTTGCCTTATATTAAGGAAGTCTATCTCCGTTGGGGTATTACCCCGTTCGGTGAGCTGCCCGATGATACGATCGTCAATAGCGTTTATGCACCAGAAACATGCGGATGGCCATTTACGCTCATTAGGATATTTGGTTCGTTTGCGGTCGTCGCTATAGCCGAAGAGCTCTTTTGGCGCGCCTGCCTCTACCGCGTTCTTATCGAACGCGACTTCCTTAACGTCGACCTGAATCGTTTCCAACCCCTTCTCTTTATTATAGTCTGTGTCGCATTTGGCTTCGAACACCAGCGTTGGCTGGTTGGCATCATCGCAGGCGCGGCATATGGTGCGTTAATGATCAAAACACGTAGCCTCTGGGCGCCGGCACTGGCGCATGCGATTACAAACCTTGTTCTGGCCCTCTATGTCGTATGGGGAGGGCATTACCACTTCTGGGCCTGATCAAATCGCCTGCTCACGACTACAAGTAATTGCCTTGTTTTGCCTATGCCCAAGTGTTAACAATAAAATTAAGCGCATTTTCATCAACCCTCGGA
Source organism: Kiritimatiellia bacterium (assembly GCA_047615735.1). Lineage (GTDB taxonomy): Bacteria > Verrucomicrobiota > Kiritimatiellia > UBA8416 > JAIOPI01 > JAPKCZ01. Next base: position 5,321 of record JBLHHU010000010.1, read on the forward strand.
GCACATCATGGCTGAAGTTGTCCTAAAAAATGTCGACAAAATTTACCCTGGAAACGTTAAAGCCGTTGACGACTTCTGCCTCCATATCAAGGACGGTGAGTTTCTCGTCCTGGTCGGACCCTCCGGATGCGGCAAATCGACGACATTACGAATGGTTGCCGGCTTGGAGGAAATAAGCTCGGGCAGCGTCGCTATTGGCGATCGCGTCGTGAACGATGTTCCACCCAAGGATCGCGACATTGCAATGGTCTTTCAGAATTACGCGCTCTACCCCCACATGACCGTGCGTGACAACATGGCATTTGGACTCAAACTTAGAAAATTTCCAAAAAAGGAAATTGATGCCCGCATCGAAGACGCCGCCAAGGTTCTGCATTTATCAGAGCTATTGGATCGCCGACCCAAAGCCCTCTCGGGTGGCCAACGGCAACGCGTCGCAGTCGGTCGTGCCATCGTTCGCAAACCGGCGGTCTTTCTCTTTGACGAACCACTCTCCAATCTCGATGCAAAACTGCGCGTCCAGATGCGCGTTGAGATCAGCCGCCTTCACGCCCAGCTCGGCACGACCATGGTATACGTCACGCACGATCAGGTGGAAGCCATGACGATGGGACAACGCATTGTTGTCATGAAAGACGGCATCATTCAGCAGGTGGCAGACCCAATCACGCTCTATGACCGTCCCATAAACCGTTTCGTCGCTGGTTTCATTGGTACACCACCCATGAATTTCATCGAAGGTCTTATCGCATCAGAAGGTGATTCATTGGTCTTCAAAGGTCCTGAATCGATGACGCTGCCCGTACCTCAGGCACAGAAAGACGCCATTGGTGCCTACAACGGAAATAAAATTACGCTCGGTATTAGACCCGAAGACATCGGCTCAAACGCAGCCGAGGCGCTTGAAAATCCGCCTCGTGTCAACGCGATTGTGGACGTTGTTGAGCCCATGGGCGCCGAGTCCTACGTCTACCTCCGAACGGGCGATTCGAACTTCATCAGTCGCGTAGACTCACATCGACGGTACACGGTAGGCCAAACAATCACGCCCGCCGTTTATACGGACAAAGTTCTGTTCTTTGATCCCGAAACCGAAGCACGCATCTCCTAGTGGCCCCGATTCCCGCACTGGACGAGCTGCGACATAGACAAGGCCTCATTCTTCTGAGATCGTTTGCTGTAGCGCGCGTAACGCATTCAGCACAACGTCGCCCTTTAGAATGGCTTCTGCATATTCGTCCTCGGCATCCGACAAGAGTGTCACGGCACCGCCCATACCCACCTGAACGCGGCCTTCTGAAAAGACCGCCGTTCGAATGACAATATTGAGATCCGCGCAACCATTGATGCTGAAGTATCCGAACGTGCCGGAATAGATGCCGCGCGCTTCACCTTCCAGATCGTTCAAAAGCTCCATGGTGCGCGCTTTGGGCGCACCCGTCATTGAGCCTCCGGGAAACGCATGCCGCAGGCAATCCACCACGCCGGCATCGGCACGTAGTTGCCCACGAATCGTGCTGACCATCTGGTGCACAGTCTGGTAACTCTCAATATCCATCAGCGCTGGGACGTGAACACTGCCCGGCTCACACACCCAACTCAAATCGTGGCGAAGCAGGTCAACAATCATCAGGTTTTCAGCCTGATTCTTGGCGCTATGTCGAAGGCGATCGCGTTCCTGTCGATCGATATCCGGGGCGGAATGGCGCGCAGCCGTTCCTTTGATTGGCTTGCTTTCGACCACGCCATTGCGATCGAGTTTCAAGAACCGCTCAGGCGAAGCGCAGACGACAGCAACATCACCAACCCGGAAAAACCCGGCATAGGGAGCCGGGCTACTTCGACGCAGCCGTAAATGCAAAGCAAGTGGATCGCAGTCTGTTTGCATAGTCGCATTCATCGTCTGACAGATTTCATAACTTTCGCCATCCCTAATGGTCTCTTTGCATGCCTCCACCTTTTCCATATAGGCAGCCTTGCTTAAACCATAAGATACCTCATGGGAACAGTGTAGACGGTCATCCAGCGCATCCCCCGTATCAGCCCCAAAAATATCGGTCTCCCGCAATGCCTTAGCTTTGGCAGCAACACGCTGATGTACCGACTCGGCGTCATTCGAGGCCCCCGTGCAAACAACATAAATTTCACGTGACGCGTGATCAAAAGCAAGAAACTCATCCACGAAGATAAATAACCCATCCGGGGTTGTCGCATGGTGCTTTACAGGTTCGCCGAGATCCGCTTTGACTTCATACCCAATACACCCAACCCATCCACCGACAAAATCGAAAGGCAACGACACGTCGCCATAATTAGCATCCAGCTCAAGTTGCAGAAAATCAAACAAGGTCGTTGAGTGGTGCGTTTTCGATGCATCGCTGCCGGTAATCGTTATGCGGCGATCTTGCGCATCGTAGCGCATTCGAGATGGACGCCGCACCGATGCGTTCCCCATAAACGAAAAACGCGACAAGCCGGCCACGACAAGACTGCTATCAAGCCAGAACGTGTCACCTACCGTTGCGTAGCACGCCAAAAAGCAATCTTCTGGATCCAGCCATGTCCCTAACTTCTCGAAAGCAACATCAAGCGTCGGCGTACGGCGCGTTTCAGCTCGGCCCTGCGTTAGGTCTAAAGCAGACACACCCATTTCGCCTGCAGGCGCATGCGTGCGTAAGGCCGCCAGCGCGAAGAAATTTTTCATCAAGGTCGCACCATGGTCCGAGCCGATCGATTCAGGATGGAATTGCACGCCCCATATTGGCCGTGATCGGTGGCGCAGTCCCATGAGGGTACCATCCTCGGCGTAGGCCGTTGGCTCAAGTTCACTCGGATTCTGAATGACGACCTGGAGGGAATGATAGCGAACGGCATGTAGCGGAGAAGGAATATCGGCAAAGAGGTCACTGGCGTCATGGGCAACAGCACTCCCAATACCATGCAGTGGGTATTCCGCGCGATCGATGCGCGAACCAAACACCTCGGCGATTCCCTGAAAGCCTAAACAGACACCCAGAATCGGAATGTTTGAATGGCGTATCACATCGGCACACACACCAAAGTCCGCGCGACGATCCGGTCGGCCTGGACCGGGTGATATAACAATGGCATCCGGGGAAAGACGAAGAATATCGGCAAGCGTGAGAGCATCATTACGAACAACGTCAGGCAAACACCCGGTGACCTGACCGATAAGTTGACACAGGTTCCCCGTAAACGAATCGTAGTTGTCAATAATGAGCACGCGCATACCCGTTCGCTCCTTCTGCCTATGGCCTAACGTATGCCACCATGCCCCCCGCTACAATCTGGAACTACGCTCACGGTACAAACGTGGTACAATTTTTCAAAATCAGCTCAGTTGACAGTAGGAATGCGTGGCGCATATACTTCTTTTTCGTAAAACACCACCAAGGACGCAGTAACCCGTTTCTCAGGACAGCAGCCATGAACAAGTTCAATCGCCACAATGTCGTGATCCGTGCACGCACAATCGCTTATTTTTCGCTTTTGGCCTGCTTCGCCCTGAACACCAGTTCAGCAAATCCAGTCATTGAGGTAGACGAACACACACATGATGTTGGCGTTTTTCGGGCAACCGGAGCAGCGCAGAGTATACAGCACACGTATACCATCAAGAATGAAGGCGATTCCGTCCTCAATATAGACAATGTAAAAACGAGCTGCGGCTGCACAACAGCCAAACTCGCAAGTAACACGCTTGCTCCAGGCGAAAGCGTTCCGCTTATTGCCACCATGAATTTAAGCGGACGAAAAGGAAAAACCCAGAAAAGCATTACGGTCCGTTCAAACGACCCGAAGACGCCCTTCCTGAAACTTGTTCTTGCTGTCGATATTCAAAGGGATGTACAGGTAAGCCCACCCCATGTCAATTTTCGCTATGACGCGAAAACAAAAGTGGCTCGTGACGGAAACGTAACCGTTGTTTTCAATGGCGACGTCCCACGTCAAATTACGCAGTTCGACACGAATGCACTCACCTTTTGCACGCTCTCCTCCAAGGTCGTTCGCCCCGGATTCGAATACCAACTTACGTTAACTTTCGACCCCGCCGCAGTCACAAACGCTGAACGTAAGACCGTCACCTTAACCTTGCACACAGATCATCCCGATTACAAAACCATCGATGTTCCGGTGTCATACTACACCTACGTCAGACCTACAACGCAACCTGTTGGATACTATCCTCGGCAAATCACGATTCCAGCGTCTTTAGCTGAAAACAAAACGTTCCAGCAGACGCTGATCGTGCGCAGCAACCTCAATAAGCCAATGAAGGTGATCAGTGTTACGCCGCCCAGTGCAGACATTCAGGTGATACGACAACAGACCAGCAAAGCCTATGCACGCTTCAACTTGGTTTTCCCCAATACGGACGCGGCGCTCGATGGAAAAACAATTCTGATCAAGACACAAACCGGTGACGAGCCCCCACAAACGCATTCTCTCCCAATCACCACCAGGTAGTCGCGCTAGGCGAATTTACCCGACGGATTGACTCAGGGATAGGACGGGTAACAGGATCGCCAACGTCACAAAGAGCACAAACGCACCAATGACCAGAATCAGTACGGGTTCCAACAAGCTCAACGAGCGCGTGACGTAACGTTGCCACTGATCTTCAAGTCGTTTTGATGCGGCCAAGAGAAGCGGTGACAGTTCACCACTCTCTTCGCCAATGGCGACCCACCCAGGCACACGCTCACGCAATGGTGGTATGTCAGCCAAAACACGTGACAGCGGCTGCCCTTCGCGCAACGAATCAGCATGGAGTATCGCCAGAGCCGCGACCCATGCATTACCACTGGCCCGGGCCGCAAGCGGAAACGCCTGCTCAATACTGACGCCACCTTGCAACAGGACTGCCATGGTTTTGCAGAATCGCAAGTTAACCAGAAGCTCTGTACCCTTCCGAACAACAGGCCAGCGGAAACGCTGCCGGTCAAAAGCCACACGAAATGTTTCATTGCGTCGATACTGTGTCGTAACGACGGCGACGGCGGCAACAAGCACCCCAAGAAGAACCGGTCCAATCTGCAGAGACAGACGGCCCAGCATCATTGCGAACTGTGTAATTGCAGGCATATCCGCGTTTCCAGTCTGTAAAAGCATTTCCGCTTTTGGAACCAAGAATACCAGCATAACGGTCGCAACGAGAACACCCGTTATCCCAACAAAAACGGGGTACACAAGTGCCGAGCGAACGCGTTCTCGTGAAGAAACTTGATCATCTAAAAAATCGGCGACGTTCTCAAGAAGCTCGGCAAGGCCCGCCGTTGCTTCGGCAGCTTCAATAACCGCCAATTCATAGGCCGACACAGACACCGACCCCTCGCGCAGCGCACGCGCCAACGTGGACCCTTCGCGAACACGATCCCGTACACCCGCAAGGACTGACGCGTATAGAACACTATCCGGGGAAGCGATCAGAATTTCTAGAGCGCGCGTTAAGGGGACGCCCGCTTTCAAAAGCGCACTCAACTCGCGAAAAACGATCGAACGTGACTCCGTACTGAAGCGCGCTTTGTTACCTGTGACTGAAAGTTTTTCGGCCAGAACACCGCGCGACGCTAACGTCTCACGAGCAGCCTTGGCGCTAAGTGCCTCGACAAAGCCTCGGGCACTTGTGCCCGAAACATCGTAGCCCCTGTATTGATAGGTTTTCACGTCACCCTCTCGCGTTGGGGCGTGGCGCCCTCCCCGCTGAACACGTTACGAAACATCGTACGCAACGGTCGCAAGCACTTCTTCCAATGAGGTTTCACCCAGCAAGGCCTTCTGTAAGCCATTCTGGACCATGCTTCGCATGCCCCGACGCTCGGCGAGGCGCTGAAGTTCCGCGACGGAAACAGAACCGTCGTGAATCGCACGTGCCTCTTCACGTCCAAACTGCATGAGTTCGAAAATTCCCTGCCGGCCCGAATACCCCTCAAGACATTGCGAACAACCGACCGCATGGGCGCGGTGCTCCACACCGACGTTCAGCCCGTGAGACTCAAACAATGCACGGTCGTGGTCTGTGAGCGGACGTGCGTCACAGCATGCCTTGCAGAGCGTCCGAACCAAACGCTGCGCAAGCACACTTCGGAGGCAGGAGGCGAGCAAGAAGGGTTCGATGCCCATATCGCAAAGACGAAGAACGGCACTCGGAGCATCATTTGTATGCAGCGTTGTAAAAACAAGGTGCCCCGTGAGGGCAGCGCGTATCGAAATCTCAGCCGTTTCGGCATCACGTGTTTCGCCAACAAGGATGACATCCGGATCCTGTCTCAAAATGTGCCGAAGACCATTCGCGAACGTCAGTCCAATTTTCGGGCGCACTTGAATTTGACCAATGTCCGCGAGCTGATACTCGATGGGTTCTTCGATCGTTAGAATATTTCGGCGTTTGGCATCCAGCATCGCTAGCGCTGCGTACAACGACGTTGTCTTACCAGAACCCGTAGGTCCGCTCACCACGATGAGTCCATTTGGGTTTTGGACGAGTACGCCGAACGCATCGCGCATGGACTCGCCCATTCCAAGTGTTTCCAAATTCAATTGAACCAAATTCGCATTCAACAGACGCAAGACAACACGTTCGCCGTCAGGAACGGGTATCGTGGACGCCCGCAAATCAATTTCGCGTCCACCGACACGCACTTTTGCCATTCCGTCTTGAGGCAAGCGCCGTTCAGCAATATCCATGTGCGCCATGACTTTGAGGCGCGATATCAAGGCATCCTGGAACTCACGAGGTGGTGCTGATTGTTCATACAACATTCCATCAATTCGATAACGGACGCGCACGCCTTGTGGTCGCGGTTCGAAGTGAATGTCGGACGCCCTTTGCTTTACCGCTTCGAGGAGTATCAAATTCACAAGTTGAATCACCGGCGCTTCACGCGATGACTCCAGTAGATCATCCCCGCTCACAACCGGACGACGGTCAGCGTCGTCCTCATTCGCGCCAATGGACTCAAGGTAGGCCTCAGGCGAATCTTCACGACGATAAAAAATAGACTCGATGGCTTCTTGAATCGAATCGCGTGACGCAACAACAGGAATCAGTTCCTGCCCCACGAGCATGGACAAATACTCTTGCGCGTCGACGGAATCGGGATCACTGGTCAGCACGCAGGCCGCATCATTGAGGCGAACGGGCAAAACGCAGTTTTGGCGGGCCCACTCAACGGAAAGTTCAGAAATAAGCTCAGTGTCCAGAGCTTCAGGTGGAATAGACTCCAGATAGCGCAGCCCGGATTCTCGAGCACGCGTCACAGGATCACCCTGCTCGTGTGATGTATCAGTCTTCTTCATTCGCATTTAGACCGGTGCGATCCGACAAACGGTCTGATACGGCCCTCGCAACGCCGCTGTTCTTTATGATAACGGGGGTTACAAAAATCAAAAGATCCGTACGCTCTTCACCTTCAACGGTGTGCCTGAACAACCACCCGAGAAGCGGAATGGATCCAAGCACAGGAACACGCCGCACGGTTCGGGTGTTGTCCTGTCGCGTTAGACCGGCAATCACGATCATCTCGCCATCAGGAACAGTGACGGTTGTCGACACTTCACGTTTAGCGATCGTCGGCGTGAAGGTTCCCACGGGTCCAGGGTCAACCACGGCTTCAATGCTTGGATTGAGCTCCATTCGAACGAGTCCCTCAGGAATAATATGCGGCGTTAACTTCAGTTTAATACCAACGGGGATGCGCTCGATGTTTTGCACAACATCGCGCGCAGACCCCGTACCGCCTTGAATGCTCGACGTCTGAACGGGGATTTCATTGACAATACTGACACTAGCTTCCTTGTTATTCTGAGCCATCAACGAAGGGCTTGAACGAATCTTAAATCGGCTGTCACGTTTAATGGCATTGATATTGATCAAGCCCGGATAGCCAACAACAACGTTTCCTGCTGCATCCAGACGCGATCCATGCGCGATGCCTACCGTCAATCCGCCGGGAACAACGCCCTGCTGAACCGCGTTCATGATCGCGTCTGCACTGTCGCTCAAGATGTTGCCACCCAGTACGGTCGTTTTGCCAAGATCGGGCGAATCCAAGGCGACCATATCGACACCTATATCCAGGTTTTCCCCCTCACTGAGCTCCGCAATAACAACTTCGATGTGAACCTGCTCGGGCGCAATATCGAGATCGTCAACGAGCCGCTTGACAACTTCGAAATCACCTGGGCTAGACTCTACCAGCAACGCATTGTTCGACACATCCGCTTGAATAGAAATTTTTCGAGTTTGTGAACCGCCCGAATCCGGCTTACCACCATCAGCCAGTAAGGCATTTAGATTCGCGGCCGCGTCTTCGGCGGAGGCATATTTCAAGAAGATAGCGTTCAGTCGCCCACTCCCTACGGGCGTATCAACGTCGATCTGCGCAATGACCGCCTTCAACGCCGCCAGTTGGTTTTCCGATCCGACGAGAATCAAACTGTTCGCATGTGGCGATGCGACCACAAGAGGCAGTGCACGTGACGACCCGGATTGCCCGCCTCCACCAACGGATGGCAAACGGTTTCGCAATGCATCCCCACGACTGGAAGACGTATTCTTTCCAACGGATATACTAAGTTCTTCGGCAACGCGCTCCGCAGAAGCAAATTTCAGAGGAACGACCTGTGTCATCGCAGCCAATCCGGGACGATCAATTTCAGCGATGATCTTCTCGATACGTCGTACATTCTCGGATGTATCCGTAACCAGCAGATGGTTTGTCGCCTCAATAGCGCCAACCGCGCCGGCGCGTCCCCCGCTCACATTCGCTTCTAGCAGCGCTCGGAATTCAGAAACGGAAACGTGCGAGAGCCTGAAAATCTTTGTTATAATGCCGTCGCCCGGAACAGCTTCATCTGCTCCCACGACAGGAGCCAGGGACGCAATGCGTTCCTGCAGCTTAACAATGCGGTGGATATCTCCTTCAACAACAACGGAACAACCCGCCGACTCAAGAATGGAAATGAAAAGCGGATAAACTTCTGGCGGTTCGACTTTGGGCGACACAACGGTGATGCTTCCCTTAACATCGTCCGAAATGACAAATTTTCGCCCCGTTGTTTGGCCGACAATCTCGACGAAAGCGGGAATTGTCACGTTTTTGAAACTGAAATCAAGAAAGACCTTATCTTGAACATCGCGTGCATCTTGAGGCGTTTGCCCGACGCTGCTTTTCGGTATCGCCAGAAAAGCAACGGTGCACATCAGTCCCGTCGAAAAACATCGGCGGATCGTTGTTTTGCAATAATTGGTCATAATGCCAGAAGGCTCCAAATACCCACGAACGGGTGCGTCGCGCATCACTCTCGAAACGCAACCCCAGCGCTAGCGAATCACGCCACGTTCAGAATTGCGAACAAAAGATACCAGATGCGAGACTTCCACGCATTCGGGAACCTCATCCATGATGCGATCAAGTGCTCGGCGCGTGGCCAAATCTTCACGACATAAAATACGATAGGCTTGCTTTAAATGACGCTGCGCATCGGATTCGATGCCGCGTCGTTCGAGCCCAACCCGATTGACCCCGCGATTCCGAGCCGGATTACCATCAACCGTCATGAAGGGCATACAGTCTTTTGTCACCTTCGTACATCCGCCAACAATACAAAGCCTGCCGATTCGCACAAACTGATGCACGCCAGCCATTCCCCCGAGAATAACCTGATCCTCCACGACCACTTCACCAGCAAGCGTAGCACAATTCGCCATGATCACTTCATTGCCCACGTTGCACGCGTGGGCAATGTGACAGTACGCCATAATATGACATCCACGTCCAACGCGAGTCACCTCACCGGCACTCGTCCCAGAGTTTACGGTGACGTATTCACGAAGGGTGGTTTGATCACCAATTTCCACAAACGTCGCGGCGCCGTCAAATTTCAAGTCCTGCGTTTGCGTCCCCAAGCATGCAAAGGGAAAAACAGTGCAGCCCTCGCCGATCGTGGTCGCCCCATCGACGACAACGTGCGAAATCAGACGTGTACCATTTCCAATTTTCACCTCATCGCCGATGGTACAATAGGGCCCGATGGTTACATCGGATCCTATCTGGGCTCCATCAGCGACAATAGCTGTCGAGTGAATTGAACTCATCGACTAAACAGCCTCGTCGCTGATCATGCACATCAATTCGGCCTGTGAAGCAACCGCGTCATTCACAAGAATTTTTGCTTTAAATTTTGCCATAGTACTACGCAATGTTGTGATCTCAACTTCGATACGCAGTTGATCACCAGGCTTAACCACACGGCGAAATTTGGCCTTGTCGATTGACATAAAATAAGGGACACCTGCGTCGCCTTCTTTGAGACGAACAAGAAGAATGCCTCCTGTCTGTGCCATCGCTTCAAGTTGCAGTACGCCCGGCATAACTGGTAATCCGGGAAAGTGGCCTTGAAAATAGGGTTCGTTGGCCGTCACATTCTTAATGCCAACGATTCGGCGTTCATCGTCACACTCAACAATTCGGTCGACCATCAACATCGGGTACCGGTGTGGAATCGTCGCCATAATCTCGTCAATATTTAGTTGGATCATTGTCCCTCCACGCTTTCATTTCGGCGCGACGACAACGACGCGACGGATAGGCAACCCGTCTAAACGCAACGGATTACTTAATTAAGAACCAGATTAGTAGCATATAAAGGCGATCAGGGAAACTAGCAATTGTTGCCCTGACCACAGGAGATTATATGGAAAATCCATCATGCTGTGGCGCACCGGCGCCAGATGGAGAGCGACTCAAAAAGAAAGGCGACGCCACGACGTGGCCTCGCCTTCTCTACATCAACGACTATAGCTAGACTTAGTCAGTTATTTTTGCGCCACGAATATAGACATCGACGCGTCGATTTTCCAGATTACCCCTTGTTGGATCGTTAGGGGCAACGGGGCGTTCAAATCCATAACCAACGGATTCCAAACGGCTACGTTCAATGCCACCATGCGAAACGAGGTTATCAAGTGCAGCTTTGGCGCGACGATCGGAAAGCTTCTTGTTGTATTCCGCTTTGGACTTCTTTCTGCGGTCTGCATGTCCCTCGATACGAGCACTTGCCCCTGGATTACGCTGCAACACTTTGGCGACCACATCCAGATCATCAAAGAATTCGGGTTTGATAATGGATTTATCCGAATCGAAATTGATTTTAAGTGAAATCAACATCAGATCGTCGGCGCCATCCAGAGGATCTGTTCCATCTTCAATGACCTCATGTCCATCATCTACGCCGCCATCATCCGTGTCACGTTTAAGCGGGTTTGTATGATACTGGTGCACTTCGTCATAACCGTCCTTGAGATGATCAAGGTCCGTATCTGGGTCTAGCGGATTCGTTTTATAGGTAAAGACTTCTTCACCGTCGTTCAACCCATCCTTATCCGAATCTGGATCAAACGGGTCGGTTCCCCATGTGCCTTCGTCAGCATCAGGAAGACCGTCGCCGTCACTGTCCTTAGGCCCATCCACGGCAACATAACTCGTGCCGACGCGTGCGCCCCACGTCCAAGATGCACCAACTTCGATCAACATGTTCGCTTCGGTGTCATTGCCGGCAATAAATGTACGCGCGTCCGCACGTAAGGCCCATTCGTCGTTAAAGTGATAAAACACACCGCCACCGACACGGACTGAAGGATCGAATGATGAATCATTCACATCTTCCGTGTAGAATGTGGTTCCAACGCCGACAGACAAATACGGATCAATCCGTTCCCAGCGCGTAAAGTGAAACAGGCCATCGACCGCGAAACCGAAAGCGTCCGTACTGTCAGCGTCCGCAAGTTTAACTCTTCGAGAAACAGTTGCTCCCGTAGCAGGATCGATAAAGGTGTTGCCGACCGTATTGATGTCGAGCGATGGTGCAATAAAGAACGATCCCTCCATCGACCACCATTCGTTATACTCATAGCCGAGATGAGCGCTCAGAGCGGCACCACTGTCAGCCTCCTCGTCGCCTTCAAACTGAAGCCAGGCAGGACCCGCGCTGACATACCACTTGGCCTCTTCGCTGGCCTCGCCTTGTGCAAACCCACAGATTGTCCCGAGCAGTGCTGTGGAAAACGCGAATAAACTGATCTTTTTAGCGATTCGATTCATGATCGACCCCTTTCCGACTTGGACGTAAACGCCATAGTCCTGATTGATTTTACCTGCGGGAAAACACCCACAAGTACAATATAATTTATTGTTTCGAAACTTAGTTTTACTGAATCCTACAAACGGTAGCACACAATAGGCGCAACACAATACTGTTTTGACAAGTAGGTGGCAATTTGGAGAGAGCAAGACATTCAGTGCCCACAGAATTCGAATAGGGACTGCGGTTTAGCGTCAAATTGTCAAATTAGGTGGGCGACCCGTAAGAAAAGCGCGCAACCCCGAAGGGATGCGCGCCAATCGATGCGCCAGGTGGTAACGCAGCCTAGTAGCGGTACGTATCAGGCTTGAAAGGCCCCTTGCGGCTAACGCCGATATACTTGGCCTGTTTGGCGGTAAGCGTTTCAAGCTGCACGCCCAATTTCCCCAAATGAAGCCTAGCCACTTTTTCGTCCAGACTCTTTGGCAAGAGATAGACGCCGACCGGGTAGTCTTCTGGCTTAGTAAACAATTCAATCTGCGCCAGCGTCTGACAGCAGAAACTGTTCGACATAACGAAGCTAGGATGCCCAGTCGCGCAGCCCAAATTGACCAAGCGACCACGTGCGAGAACGATCAATGTTTTTCCATTCGGAAATACAACTTCTTCAACTTGGGGCTTAATCTCGATCCACTTGCATTTTTCTTCAAGTTTCGCGATCTGAATTTCGCTGTCGAAGTGGCCAATATTACAAACAACGGCCTTGTCCTTCATTTTACGCAAATGATTGTACGTGATGACGTCCGCGTTACCGGTGGCCGTCACGAAAATGTCGCCACGTGTGCAAGCGTTGTCCATGGTCACGACCTCGTAGCCTTCCATGGCTGCCTGGAGGGCGCAGATAGGATCGATCTCCGTCACAAGCACGCGGGCCCCTTGCCCCTTGAGCGCCTGGCAGCAGCCTTTACCGACATCGCCATACCCTGCCACAACAACTACTTTTCCGCCGATCATGACATCGGTAGCACGCACGATGCCGTCGATCAAGGAGTGACGGCATCCATAAAGGTTATCAAACTTAGATTTCGTGACCGCGTCGTTGACATTAAACACAGGAAACAGCAATTCGCCGCGTTCGTGCATCTGAATCATACGAAGAATACCTGTTGTGGTCTCTTCGGAAACGCCGATGATATGTTTCGAAATACGATGAAAACGCTGTGGATCGCGTTTCAAGGATTTCCGCACCTGCTTGTACAGAATAGCCTCTTCGGCACTGTCGGGTTTACGATCAAGAACGGAAGGATCTTCCTCTGCTTTATACCCAAGATGAATGAGCGTCGTGGCATCGCCACCGTCGTCAACGATGACATTCGGGCCTTGGCCGTTGCCCCAGTCGAGAATGCGATCCGTGTATTCCCAGTATTCCTCAAGGGTTTCGCCCTTTACAGCAAAGACGGGTGTTTTCGTGGCGGCAATGGCGGCAGCAGCATGATCCTGAGTTGAATAGATATTGCAACTTGCCCAACGGACACGAGCACCCAGTGCTTTCAGCGTTTCAATCAGAACCGCCGTCTGCACGGTCATGTGCAACGAGCCCGTGATGCGTGCGCCCTTTAGGGGTTTGGATGCGGTATATTCTTCACGAATGGCCATCAAACCGGGCATTTCCTCTTCAGCCAGCCGAATTTCTTTACGGCCAAATGCGGCCAGTCCCATGTCGGCAACGACATAGTCCTTAAAGACCTTGCTTGTGGATTTCGTTGTCGCGGGCTTCTTTTTTGTCGTCTTGCTCATAGTTTAACTAGTCCTCGGGTTGGGTTCAAAAAACGGGGTCGATACGACTGAACAGGTTTTAGACAGAAGCCTTGAGTGCGTCAGCTTTGTCTGTACGTTCCCATGTGAATCCATCCAATTTACGCGTCCGACCGAAATGGCCGTAAGCAGATGTTTCTTCATACACGGGTCGTAGTAGGTCGAGTTGAGAAATGATTTCGGCGGGCTTGAGGCCAAACACTTTTTTCAGGGCACGTTCGATCTTCTCATCCGATACAGTGCCGGTGCCAAACGTCTCGACACGAACAGAAACAGGATCAGCATAACCGATCGCGTAAGCGAGTTGGACCTCGCATTTTTTAGCCAGCTTAGCTGCAACGATGTTCTTGGCAACATAGCGCGCCATATAGGCAGCACTGCGGTCAACCTTTGACGGGTCCTTGCCAGAAAATGCGCCACCACCATGACGTCCCATACCGCCATACGTATCCACAATGATCTTTCGTCCAGTCAAACCACAGTCGCCCTGCGGTCCACCAATCACGAACCGACCTGTTGGATTAACCAAATAGCGTGTACGCGTCGTCAGATACTTTTTTGGAATTTGCTTCTGAATAACTTCCGAAACAACCGCCTCCATCAGGTCAGCATGTTTAACATCAGCATCGTGTTGGGTCGAAATTACGACGGTGTCCACGTGGACAGGCTTGTTGTCTTCATAGACAACGGATACTTGCGATTTACCATCCGGCTTCAAAAAAGGCAATTTTCCGGACTTGCGTGCGCGGGTCAACGCCTGTGTCAAACGATGCGCGTACACAATGGGCATGGGCATCAATTCCCGTGTTTCGTCGCAAGCGTAACCAAACATCATACCCTGATCGCCAGCGCCCTGTTCTTTGAACAACCCTTTGCCTGCCGTCACACCTTGGGCAATATCCGGTGATTGGCGGTCCAGTGCGATAAGTACAGCGCAATTGTTATACGAAAATCCATCGTCCCCATCCGTGTAACCAATCTTCTTGATCTTATTACGCACCAGATCGGTGTAAGGAATCGTTGCCTTTGTCGTAATTTCACCCGCGAGCACGACCATTCCGGTGGAAACCATGGTTTCACACGCGATCCGTGAGTGCTTGTCTTTGGCCAAGAGCGCATCAACGATGACGTCTGAAATGCCGTCGGCGACCTTATCCGGATGGCCTTCGGTTACGGATTCTGAGGTGAAAAGGTTTTTTGAACGAGCCATTCTGATCTCCGATGTGGTTTACGAAAAAGGTATGATTAGCCGATACACAGATTGTGAATATTAGCAAAGACAGACCATTTGAAAAGACAATCTTTTGCATGACCGGTAATCGCAGGGATGAATCGCACGGCGCTTATGGTTCGACGCGTTTGTCTAGGTTGTCTAGCGCGTTTTCGAAACGACTGCCTTCAACCTCGATGTACTTCCGAAGGGCAGGGTCAATCTCTGCCATTGGGTCCCATTCCACGTATTTGCTATCACCTGGCACTGGCGCGCCCACTTCCGGAAGCGGCATATCGACACGTTCACTTTCGTCAGCAGGCACTTCACGACGCTTACGCTTCGCTCTCTTTGACTGCGCCGCCTCATCCTCACTATCCGCCAAGGAGGCTCTCGCCAAGGCTGCCGATGCTTCATACGGTCCAAATTTTTGCGGTTCAGCAAACATGCTGTTGGACCAGCCACGTTTCCACATACCATCCATGTGCATGGACTCCTGGCGGCGTACCGTATCCTCGATGACATCCTCGGGCGTATCCAATACATATGGCGTGATAAAAACGATCAACTCGGTACGACCCCCTTCCTTTGAATCCGCACGGAAGGGAATTCCAAGAATTGGAATATCACCAAGAATTGGAATTTTGCTACGCGATGTCAGTTCACGGTTCTGAATCAGTCCCCCTAGAACAATCGTATCACCACTACGAACAGACACGTCCGCTTCAAGCGTACGCGAGGACACAATAGGCCATTCTTCGTCGTTAATTTTCTGCGTGCCAGTAACGTCTTCAATCTTTTGGACAATTTCCATCACAACGAACTTCTTCTCGTTGATTCGAGGCGTCACGGCCAAGTTGATCCCGACCGACTTGCGCTCAACATCATCCTCGTAGACCGCACTGTTTCCCACCCCACCCGTTCCGGCATATCGCTTGCCTTTAAAGAAATAGCGCTCCGTCGACACATCGATGGACGCATCTTTGTTGTCGGTCGTCACAATGACAGGTGACGAGAGCAGCCGGGCACGCGAATCCGTAGCAACCGCACGCAACACCATGTCGACGTTAATATCAAATAGTGTCAGATAGTAACTAAGCCCCGCAGCCGCTGCCCCGGACGTTCCTGCAGGAAATGCGCCAGCCGCGGTCAAAGAAGTCGGATCGACAACCGCATTAGCGCCCCCACCGCCACTGCCAGCCCAAGCCGTTACGGGCCTGCGCGTTCCGTCGGCATTTTGATCAACCGACACCATGGCACGTTGTAGCCAATCGACGCCCGTTTCCAACGAATCATTCAGGTTAATCTCAAGAATAACGACCTCGATCAGAACCTGCGAGAGCATGGTGTCCATGTCAGCGATAATCTCACCCAGCGTGCCGTGTTCCGATTTGCTCGCCATGATGATCAATGCATTCGTTCGTTCGTCTGAAAGAATCTTGACGTTGTCTGTCGACAACTCGCCGACCTTTGAAGCTGACTTTTCTGACACAGCGGCTTTCGCGGCCGTTGCCGCCTGTTTCGCAACATACTCTCGAAGCGCCGCGGCCTCCCCTGTTTCGCCGGCCTTGCCCGCAGCCGTCGCAGGAGCGGCGTCATCGGATCGGGCGGCACCAATCAGATCATTGAGCATGCCTGCAACCTTGTCTGCCTCTGCATACTCGAGACGATAGACCTGGACCATCACGTCCGGTGCTGTTTCAACATCGAGGACTTTAATAATGGTTTGGAAGAAGGGCATATTCTCCGGACGCGTAATCAAAATGAGAATATTTGTGCGATCATCCTCGATAATCTTCACGTCACCGCGAATCAAACCGCGCTCGCCTTCCTCGACCAGCGTGGATGCCCCCACGTTGGACGCAACGGCGTCAGGCGTTCGTGGCGCGCGAACAACGCCTGGCACGGCACGAGATGGTGTGCCCGCTCGGTTAGCCGTTGGTGTCGCGACAACACCCGGCGCCCCACTGTTCCGCTGCCGAGGAACCGTCGATTTCTTCTGATCCAACTGCGCCTGCTCGACAATCTCAAGTAGCTTTGCCTTGATATCCGAAGCCTTGGCGTAGCGAATCTGAATGATGTTTGGTTCTTCACGCGCAAGAATAGGCTGATCAATGTAGCCAACCATTTCAACAATGCGGTTAATTGTAGCCGCCGTGTCCGTCACGAGCATGCTGTTGATCGACTCAAATGCATGAATGGTTCCGTAAGCGTGTTTCAACGATTCAATGGCGTTCTGCGCTTCCGCGATTTCAATATGCTTGAGTGGAATAAGCTGACTGATCAGTTTCCCGGAATCGCGGACAGCACTAAAATCGCCACCGGCGGTACGAATCACCATCGGCTCCTGACGCGCGTCCTTGTTTGCGACGATGCGAAGAAAGCGATCCCCTTCGCGCAGCAATGCCACGCCATGCATACCCAGTACCGTTTCAATAGCATCAAGATATTCAGGCAAGTTCAGATCGGTCTGACTACGAAGATTGATGTTGGCGGTTGGCAAGCTAGGCGCCAGCAGCAATGTGCGACCCGTGGCCTCTGCGTACGCCTCGAGTAGCAGGGTCAATGGAGCCGAACTAAACTTCAGACGACGCGGCACACCATCATCTATAATTTCATCACCCACCTCAACGGCGATACTGCCTTGGACATTCTCGTCCGCCTTGTCCGCCGCAGCAGGGGCATTACCCCCGCCAGGACCTGGCGGAAATTGTGCCATAGCATCTTGCAGACCCAAAAAGGTCAAACAGAAGGCGGCGCTTGCACACAACACATTCGCAGACCAACCACGAACACGACATTTGGTAAATATACTCGGTTTCATCACGGACCTCATTTCGTAGCAGTCAGAAGCAGACGCATAACGTCACCCCTTTTGCATTCTTTAGTTCTAAAATTAGTAACCACAAATCAGCTCCCCGGCGGCGGCACTGTTTCAGCACCATCCGTTGACATCGCACGCAGTCCAACCGCTTCGCGTGTATACGCACAATGCAAAAGGAATCGTCCACGCAGGCGCTTTTCTTTATTTGGCTTCATCGCGATTTCACGGACATCCAGCATGGCGCCATCACCCTGTAGCTGATAAAGAAAACCGACGATGGCATCAAGGGAGCCTTCCCATTCACGACACTCAATGGGCAATTCATAGACATCGCCTTCTCGAATCTCCGGCTTCTGCTGACGCTTGGAAATCGTCAGTTGGTGCGTTCGGGCCACATCATCCATCACCGACATCCAATGAATACCCATCTTTTGCTGCGCAGCAAATTGCGGCAGCTTATCCTTTAGCACGTCAAACTTCCCTTGCCAAACGTCGCGCTGCTCAATCAAACGGCGATTGAGTTCAATTTCCTCGCTCGCTTGTTGCTGAGAAACCTTAATCGATTGCCATGCTTCGAGTTTCGGGTGTGCAAGCATAGCCGTGCCACCAAACAGGGCCACCGTGAGTGTGCCGAACAACAAAACAAGTTCCCGCATCGACATTTTCACGAAGCATCCTCCTTGCACAACGTCATGCGCACTTCGAAGGTTTCTCCTTGGGTGGTTTTGCGGGGTCCGACCAACGTGCTCTCACAGAACAGCGTTGACGCCTCCAGTTTTATTTTAAATTCGTACACATCATTGACGGACGCGCCGAATCCCGACACGCGAATCTCATTATCCTTCTTGCTGTAGTCGTAGGCGCTGAGTTCGATCCCGCGCGGCTGCATAGACACAAGCTCGCGTAAACATTCCAATGCCGAATCGTCACGGTTCAAGTACTGCTCGACCATAAAGACACGTCGTCGAAGCGCACGCACTTCCATCGCGGGCTCGTTGAGCACATCACGTTCTGCGACAAGCTTATCGAGTGCGTTTTGCTCGTAGTACAGATATCCCAACACAGCAGCGACCGACAAACACCATACGCCCAGTACAGCCACCGTACTGCCGATGAGCCTCTTCTTCAACGCAGCCGCCGCACGAGCGGACAACCAAGAGGCTGGCGTCAAATTAAGCGAAACACCTTCCGTATGCCTTTGCAAAATACCATCGGCGCACTCACCTAACACCTTTAAATCCGCACGTTCAACCTTGCGCTTACACGTCTTTTCGATTGCGGCAAAAACAACATCCCCTTCACCTTCGGCGGACCAGGCGGAAAGGTGTGGTTGAAAATCGCCATCGCTTTGAATCTCCAGCGCAACAAGCGTGAGCGCAACTTCACTGGCAACATCTTCGGCAAAAACGGCGTCGTCGCTGGTCACATACGATCGGAAAATATAAGGAATGCCATCTCGAACAACAATCATTTCCAGATAGTGGTGATCCACGACAAAAAGAACGCGTACACCTTCCACATCAACATGTCCACCGGTGCTGAGAACACGCCACCAGCCCATGGCCGCTGCCTCTACCCGTTCAATTTTGATTCCTGCATCCGTAAAGGCTGCGCCAAGACGTTCGATGTAGCGTGTTGGCGAAGCCGCGATCAGGACGGTGCAGCTCGAATCCGTTCGACTCAGCACTTCGTGCGACACGGTCATTTGCTCTATAGGGAACGGCGACAACTTGTCAGCCTGTAATTCCACCATGCCTGCAAGATCCTCGTCGTCGACAGACGGAAGCTCGACGACTTTCAGTAAAAGTTC
Organism: Kiritimatiellia bacterium; assembly: GCA_047615735.1. Lineage (GTDB taxonomy): Bacteria > Verrucomicrobiota > Kiritimatiellia > UBA8416 > JAIOPI01 > JAPKCZ01. The sequence goes on from JBLHHU010000010.1 coordinate 25,085, forward strand.
ATCCGTTGTGAGTCCAAGAACGACTTCTCCCTTTATCTGATTGGCATTCTCGAGCACAACTTCAGCAAATGTGGGCAGACAAACAGCAGGTGATTCCTCTGAATCCTCCGGCGCGGCGTCACGAACCGGCGCCGGCACAACAGCCTCGCCGCGGCTCTGAATCGTAAAACCACGTCGAGCGCTTGTCGCAGTTGCCCATGCGCAAAAGCGTTCATTGGCAATGAGTGCCGTATAGTCGTCCTTAGCCATAAATTAATCCGCCATCCAGAAATCAGTCTTCACTTTCTTCCCATTTCAAAATGCGAAGATCTCCTTTGCTTCGTACCACAATACACGAAACCTTGCGTTCAACACCCTTCATTTTCCCCGTGGAAGTAATTCGATAGTATTGCGAAGACTTTGTCGTCAAATACGCTTTACGCCCGCCTTGGCTGAGTTCAGGGACGCGCTGAAAAAGATCTGCATCATTTTCAAAAAATTCAGGTTCATGCGTGCCATCATCACTTTCAAAACCTTCGAGTTGTTCAAGAATGGCTTTCGCAACCAGATCCGCAATCCCCTCCGGATCCGGCAACGTCATCAAAACACGTTCAGAAGCCGCGTTTACATTAATTTGTTTATCCCCAAACGTCGTCAATAGATCCGCGATGCCGGAGGCAATAACGGCTTCTCCTTCTTCACCTGATTCACCCTCCAGAAGACCCCCGTATATAATCTCCTGCGTGAATCCCTTAATAAGGACGAGCTCATCAACGGAATAGAGAGCCCCATTGCGTGCACCATACGGATTTTCGAGCGTCGCATAATAATCCTCCGTTTCGGCACCGTCGCTGCGTTCTACGTCATCTTTATCGATCCAATCGAGAAACGCTTCGATCAGCCCGGGCCACAAGTCCTCTGGAATATCACCCACCGCCAGAATGGGTTCCCATTCCTCCTCTTTTGTCAGTAGATTCACATTGCGACGCGCCTGTTCGGTCACAATCGCAAGGTGAATCTCTCCTTCGCCCAAAGGATACGTCATGGTCAGCGTGTTTCCCTGCGCCAGGCGTTTTGCATCAGAGTACCAACGGTCATCCTCGGGAGGCTCTTCCTCAGAATTCGGGTCGATCTCGGTGCTCTTTTCCATGATCAGCTTGGCCAGTTCAATACCGGAATGGGCAAGATTCGCCGCCTTGTGCCGTTTTCGATAATAAGAGGTGATCCGGGCTTCAATATGGGCATCAAAAGCCATATTACTGATAAACATGGCCAACATTCCGATTACCCAGAGTACAAGAATGAGCGCAGAGCCCCCTTTGGCAGAAGGAACACATCTCGTCAAATGTTGTACGTTATCCGTTTTCATATCGTTCACTTTGCAGGCCATGACAGGGGTGCCACGGGCAGGTCCACAATACGTTTCACTTCTAAAGCCTCGCGTCCCTCGTCCACAGGCTCCACGTAAACCGTCAATTCAACAGACAGTGGGATCCGGTTGGTATCCTCCCACTCATCCAGCCATTCAATCTCTTCTGCGTCTTCGTCCATCTCCGGATCGCGACAGCGAACATTAAAGCCACGCACATATGTTGAAAGGACGCGCGGCTCGATTTCCTCAGGATCAAAATCATCTAACTCTTCAAGCAAACCCCAGGCACGTACCCGTATGCCAATGGTCTCGTCATCCGTCTCACCAAAAAGCTGCACACGATGTGGCCCCTCCCCAAAGCGCTCGCCGCGTCCCACCAGTGAAGGACCGATTTTCACCCAGGAAATCCCGTCCATGGAGCCGACGCCGTCGCCCTCATCCTCCAACCAAAACCCATAGTTTTCATCAAGACCGGTAGACGGATAGTAGGCTGACCGAAGCGCAATCACGATTTGCTCCAGCACGAAATCTCCGTGATGCAAATTCTCGGACATCGTCATGCTGCGCTTCCAGGCGATGATGACGGTTGAAAATGTCATGTAGGCGGTCGTTGTCACCGCAGCCAGAATAGCGAGGGCCAGCAATAACTCGATCAGCGTGAATCCCGCTAGAGAGCGAACATTTATGTATTTGCGCCTTTTCATATGCCATCCACGATGGCTTCAGGAACATACACATAGCGGACCACTTCTTCGTACAATTCACGCCCTCGCGTAGACCAGGTCACACGGCTGGTTACGACAAATAGGCCATCCTCCTCTTCTTCGGACGAAGGCTCAACCGTCCGTGAGAACATCAAACCGTTTTCATAGGTCTCCCCTGAGACGTCCCAGTCTTCAACTTCCTCGGTCGGCAGCATAGGGAAATCCAATTCGCCCCGATTCAGCGTCCACTGCGTTTCCTGATATAGACTTGCGCGCTTCATGACTTGTAAACAGCGACTGGCGGCAACCAACATAGAGGTCATGCCCACCGCGAGCAACAAGGTCGCCACCAGAACTTCGATTAAGGTAAATCCACTTCTGCATGAATTTCTATTCGAGGTATTCAGACAAGCACTCACGGACGCTCCGTTCGGGCGGAAGACAGTTCATCGACATAAATCGTCACGGCATTGCCCTGCTCATCCGCAAGGCGCACCTCATAGCGCATGCACGTTCCGTTACTTCGGTAAATAATAGGGATGGTGCCTTCTGAGTATTTACCGTCCAAAGCTTCAACCTCAATGTACTCGAATGCAACCATGTCCAATTGCCGTTCAAGAACCATAGCTTCCAGCGTGAGACTAGGGCCTTCCCCATCCAGCTCTGCATCCGCGTCTGGTGCACGACCCGAGTCCGTAAGGCCATCGACGACGGCATCATGGGCCGGGCCGCCAAAATCGATTCGCATCGGATGGATGGCAAAGCTCGCATTGTCGAGATTGAAGACCAAGGCCATATCACGCTGTCTCAACACGGCCTGGCTACGCGTGTAGCGACCCGCGGAGACCACCTTGCGCGTCGCTGAACGCAGACGATTACCTTTTATCGAAGCCACGAAATTAGGCATGATGATGGCGGTTACGATTCCGATAATCGACACCACTAAGAGTAACTCAATCAACGAAAACCCGAATCGCTGTCTGAATTTCGTGCTCATCTTTGAATGTGCCGCCTCTCGCCGCATCCCAAATTCGCCTGCCGCGGCGTCACCCACGTCGGACGTTAGAAACTTGTTATGTCGTCGCCACCACCCATGGACGCGTCAGGCCCGGCCGATACAATTTTGTAGTTATCTCCGCTCTTCTGATAGGCAAAAGGGATCCCCCAGCCATCTACGGGCAAGCTCGTGCCTTTCAAGTATGGGCCATTCCAATTGGGGGCCCCATCACTACTAATTAAGTTGTTAAGTGTGGCGGGGTAGCGTCCCGTATCCACTTCATACATGTCCACCGCCGTCGAAAGAGCGGCAATACTGACACGTGTCGTCTTAATCAGGGCTCCCTTCGACTTGCCACCAAACTTCACGGCAACGACGCCGGCCAACATGCCCAAAATAGCAACCACTAAAAGAACTTCAATCAAGGTGAAACCCGCGCGGCGAGACATCTCCGCTTTCAGCACTTTATTGTTCATGGTCATAACTTCAGCCTTTCTGTTTAGCCCTGTCAAAGGGCGATTGTATTCAAAAAAAATGTTCGCGATGTCAAGGTCACGCTAGACATCAAGTCCGTCGGTTAAACTAAAGACCGCCATGAGAATACTCACAGCGACAAAGCCCACGCCAATCGCTACACCCACGATCAACATCGGTTCGAGTGCGGTTGTGAAAATCTTGATATTGCGGTCCAACTCGTTCTCGTAACGGCGCGCAATATGGCTCAAAGAGGTGCCCATATCGCCCGTTTCTTCACCGATCGCCAACATATCCGTGAACATTTCGGGCAGCACATTGCCTGCCGCGAGCGGACCAGAGATGGATGCCCCGTCGGTGACACGGGCACGTGCTCGGTCAATTTCCTCGCTGATGATCAAATTTCCCGTGGTCCGCACAACGATACTCAAGGCCTGCAAGACGGGCACACCATTGCTCAACAACGTCCCCAGTGTACGCGCCAAATTGGAATAGGTTCCGGCGGCGACGATGCCTTTGATCAAGGGCGTTTTCAGCATGGCCTTGTGTAACACACGTTTTCCGGCGTGCGTTTTCAATGCGCGCTGTATAAACACACCGATCACAGCCGCAATAATCACCGCCAGCCATCCAAATTTAATACACCATTCACTGCCATCAATAAGCATACGTGTGGGCAAAGGTAGGGCTTCCCCGAGATCTGCGAAAATGGTTTGAAACTGCGGCACCACTTTAACCATGCAGAAAATCATGGTAAGCACACCCAACACCAATACGATGAGGGGATATGTCAGCGCCATGCCGACTTTTTCCTTGGTGTCCTGCACGCGCTCGTAATGCTCGACCACACGCTTCAAGACTTCGTCCATCGCGCCACTGGCCTCTCCGGCCTGAATCATGCTGACGTAGAGATGTGTGAAAGTATCCGGAAATTTGGCAAAGGCCTCGGACATGCCGGTGCCCCGAATAATCTCATCGCGCAGGCCTGTCACGATCGATTGGCCTGCTTTTCCTGTGCGCCGATTGGAGAGCGTATTGAGTGCGTTCCCTAGCGTCATTCCTGAAGCCAACAGATCGCTTAGCTCCTGCGTAAACATGAGAACTTCGCGTGAGCTCATGCGCTCTTGGCCTCGACGCCATGTCATTTTCGTTTTTGTCTTAGCGCCTTTTGCCGTCTTTTTGCTGCCCGCACTACCTTCAACGACGGAAACCGGCACATGCCCCATCGCTTCAATCTGCTTCATGGCGGCACGGCGATCCGGCGCTTCCACGTTGCCATCGACTTTCTGCCCGGCCTTGCTACGTGCTGTATATACAAACTGTGCCATGAGCCTATTCGTCCTCCGTCACACGAAGGACCTCCTTTACTGTCGTCACACCCTTAAGCACCTTCTCCCAACCATCGTCACGAAGCGGAAGCATGCCATCCTTGAGTGCCTGCACACGAATTTCATTGCTCGATTTCTGAGAGGTAACCAGGCTCCGAACCTCGTCGGTGACCGACAGCACCTCAAAGATGCCGCGTCGCCCACGGTACCCTGCAGAACGGCATTCGTCGCACCCATTTGGATCGTAGATCGTACGGCCAGCAAGATCGGGAAAGCCCACACTTTTCAAAAAGGCAGCATCGACTTTCGCCTCCACTTTGCAGGAATCGCACAGCTTTCGAATAAGGCGCTGCGCAATCACTGCTTCACACGCCGAGGCCGCAAGGAAAGGTTCAACACCCATGTCCAAAAGTCGCGTGAACGACCCCGATGCATCATTCGTATGCAAGGTGCTAAAAACCAGATGCCCGGTCAGAGATGCCTGAATTGCAATTTCTGCCGTTTCGCGGTCTCGAATTTCCCCGACCATGATGATGTCGGGGTCCTGTCGAAGAAAGGAGCGCAGGGCACGCGCAAAGGTCAGTCCGATGTCAGCGCGTACCAACACCTGGTTGACCCCTGCCATTTCGTACTCGATAGGATCTTCGGCCGTTAAAATTCGGACATCCGTGCGATTGATTTCATGTAGATAGGCATACAGCGACGTTGACTTACCGGATCCCGTCGGCCCGGTAACAAGAATGATTCCATTTGGGCGATGAATCACCTTATTGATCAATGCGTCATCGCGGGCACTCATGCCCAGCTCTTTGAGACCGATAAAAGAACCACTACTCTGCAAAATACGCAGACTGATGCTCTCGCCATAGACCGTTGGCATGGTGGAGACACGAATATCAATATCGCGTCCCTGAACCCGCAAACCAATGCG
>JBLHHU010000011.1:0-29917 GCA_047615735.1 Kiritimatiellia bacterium
GGAGACACGGGGGCACGGAGAAGAGTTTCGAGAGAATCAGTCGCCGGGGTACCCCGGCGGCTGATTCTCGCGAAATATTCCTACCTCTTCTTTCCTCCGTGCCTCAAGCGTAGCGGGTGGTAAATCTTTTCTTTGGCCTATGGTATGGCAGTGCCGCATTCATTTGATTAATGCTTTCCGGATGTGGGCGTTGCTGTCATCAATACTCGGCAACATTAGCGATGAAGCAGGAAGGATATGGACTCGAGGCCTTGCCCGATGTTCGAGAAGACCATGAAACCACGTTCACTACTGACTATCGTTCTGGTGCTGGGACTTAGTTTCTCTGCTATTGGCCAGCAGGTCCCGCCGGACCTAACGCGCGGCGAAATCGAAGGTGGCGGGGTTAAGGTCGAGCGGACGCGTACCTACAATCTCGGCCCGACCGGCTTGCGCGGCTGGATCTACACGAAGCCAGCCGCCTATCTGGACAGCGTGCAAGGGCGCACAACGGCCGCGAGCCGTCAGATCTTGGTGACGCACGTCGGGGCGGCGTCTCCTGCGGATGGCGTGATGGCCGTTGATGATGTGATTCTGGGTGTTGGCCGTGAGCCCTTCGGCGACGATGCGCGCAAGCAATTCGGTCGCGCGATCACGGAAGCGGAGAAGCCAGAGAACAAGGGCGTGTTGAACCTTATTCGTTTTCGAGATGGTCAGACGGAGCAGGTCGCGCTGCAACTGCGGGTGATGGGGGCCTACAGTGACAAGGCGCCGTATCGCTGTAAGAAGTCGGATCGCATTTTGGACGACGTTTGTGATGCACTCGCAAGCGAACCGTTGCATCTCAATCAATGGGGCGCAGTCAACGGGTTGGCATTGTTGGCGACAGGCCGATCAGCGTACTTGCCAAAGGTGCAAACCTTTGCGCGCGCCATGGCGGACCGCGAAAGCAAGCGTGACGGCGGCGGGGCTTGGGACTGTGGCTATATGAGTCTTTTTCTGGCTGAGTACTATCTGCTCACGGGTGACGATGCTGTCTTTCCGGGCATCAAGGCACTTGTCGTCAAAATTGCCAGAGGGCAGGGGATGTATGGCACCTATGGGCACGGATTTTCCGAGCTAACTGCAGACGGCGCGCTGCATGGTTCTATTCCGCCATACGGACCGGTCAATCAGGCCGGGCTTATCGCCAGTCTCGGGCTTGTGGTTGGTGCGAAGTGTGGCATAGATGACGCGGAGATCGCTCCTGCTATCGAGCGCGCATCCATGTTCTATAACACCTTCGTCGACAAAGGTGCGGTGCCTTACGGCGAGCACATCGCGTGGCCGTATCATGAGAACAACGGTAAGAACGCGTTAGCCGCACTCATGTATGCGATTCAGGGAACGAACCCGAAAGCGGCGCATTATTACGCCAAGATGGCTGCCGCGGCCTACGCGAATCGTGAGTACGGACATACAGGTCAGGGCTTCGGTTATCTGTGGAGCGCTCTGGGCGCGAATGCGGGCGGCCCTGCAGCAGCAGCCGCCTTTTTCAAAGAAGCCGCCTGGCATTTAGATTTGGTGCGACGTTCTGATGGCACGTTTACGTACGATGGCGGCGAACAGTATGGTCCCGGCAAAACGCATGATGACACGTACTACGGCAAAAGCAGCTACGCCGGACTGAGTCCGAACGCGACCTATGTTTTGACCTATGCGATGCCGCTAAAGACGCTCTACATCACCGGAAAAAAGGCGAATAGGTCAGGCTGGTTGCGGCGCAAGGATGTCGCCGAGGCCATCGCCTCAGGGCGCTTTGACGTTGAGCGCAAACAGATGGCTGCACGTGAGCTGGTTGCGGCATTTTCTGATTGGTCGCCGGTCGTGCGCGGCTGGGCTGCAGAGGAACTTGCTCTCCGTCCTGAGGCGCCCGAGCTGGTCCCCGCATTGATCACGCTGGCTGAAGGGCCGGATGCCCGTGCGCGTCAGGGCGCTTGCGAGGCACTGGGGTACATCAAACGTGTCGAGGCCTTGCCCGTGTTTGTGCGATTGCTGAAACATGACGATCGCTGGTTGCGTGTCAAAGCCGCCGAAGCGCTGGGGCGCATGGGTGACGCTGCGCGACCCGTGGTGCCGGACATGTTGAAAGCGCTGATCGAAACCGCCGAGCCCCTTTATCCCATTTCGTGGCGCGATCCCATTCAGCTAGCGCAAGGGGCGCTGGCCAAGGTTCTGTTCAAAGGGGGTGCCCTGAATGCGACGACGATGAAATCGGACCAGGCGTTGCTCTATCCAGCCATTCGCGCCGTCTCTCGTAACGCCGATGGGATGACGCGTGCGTTGCTGCGCAACACGTTTCAAAATCAACTCAGCGTCGAGGATGTGCAGGCCTTGGCGCCGGACATTTTGGCGGCGGTTCGGGTGCGCGCTCCGGCGGATACCATGTTTGGGAACGAAATCCGTATGGGTGGCTTCAAAGCGTTGACGAAATACAATTTCATTGAAGGTGTTGAAGCAGGATTAATCGTTGCGAAGACGCAGGGTGGCCACGGCAGCGAAAAACGCACTGGTGAGATCATGCGTGCGATCACACCTTACGGCTCGGCCGCGCGCGAAGGCATTCCGGCGATGCGTGCCCTGATCGACCAGTTTATGTCGGAAGTTGAAAACCGACGGTTTCCGCGTGGCGAGCTCAATCAGCGTCGCGTCAATGCGGTTAAGGACGCCATTGTGTCCATTGAAGCGGCGACAACGCATCCTGAGCTGCGTCGCATCGTCAAGTGAGCACACTGCGTGCTATCTGCTTGCCTCGACAGAAGGGACATGAATAGACTTCACAAAGGTCGCCTGTGAACTTCTGATCAGTGCGCCATCGTAAGGCAAAATAAGGAAAAATGATGAAAAGACGCGATTTCATGAAAGTTGCCGCTGCCGGTTCCTCGGCCGCATTGCTGCCCGAGTTTTGCTACGCTAAAGATAATGTCCGCAAGGGCAAGTTGATCACCGATCGCAAGATCAATATTGCCGCGATTGGTGCAGGCGGTAAAGGCGCCAGCGATATTGGCGCTATGGCTGACGAGAATGTCGTCGCGCTGTGTGACGTCGACTACCGTCGTGCCGAAGACACCTTTAATAAATTTCCAAACGCTAAGCGCTACAAAGATTTTCGGAAAATGCTGGTCGAAATGGATGACCAGATAGACGCCGTCACCGTCAGTACACCTGATCACATGCATTTCCCTGCCGCGATGATGGCGATTACGATGGGTAAGCATGTCTTTGTACAGAAACCAATGGCGCACACGGTTGAGGAAGCGCGCCTTTTGACGCTTGCGGCGCGTAAGCACGAGGTTCAGACCGTCATGGGCAACCAAGGGCATTGCGAGGAGGGCATTCGTCTCGTGCGTGAGTGGATTCAATCCGGTGCCATCGGAAAAGTCCGTGAGGCGCATGCGTGGACGAACCGTCCTATATGGCCACAAGGCATGGATGAGCCGCTGCCTGAAGCACCCATTCCTGATACGTTGGATTGGAATCGATGGCTAGGTGTGGCCCCTGAACGACCTTACGGCAATGGCTATCTGCCATTCAAGTGGCGCGGATGGTGGGATTTTGGCTGCGGCGCGCTTGGCGATATGGCTTGCCACACGATGGATGCTGCCTTTTGGGGGCTCGACCTGCTTTATCCGACCAGCGTGATTGCAGAGGCGTCGGGTGTTAGCGAGCAGTGCGCGCCTAAGTCTTCAACCGTCACGTATGAATTCCCGGCACGCGGCAAAATGCCGCCAGTGACGTTGACGTGGCACGACGGGGGCAATATGCCGCCTCGGCCAGTGCATCTTGAAGAAGGACGTGACTGGGGTGGCGCAACCGGAACGCTGATTGTGGGTGAGAATGCGTCCATTTTGGCGCACGGCGATGCCGCGGGGAGCCCGCGCTTGATTCCCGAGTCGGCTATGGGAGAACTTGCCAAGAACCCGCCCGCCAAAACGATTCCACGTGTCGCCGGTGGTCCGCATCAGGAATTCGTTCGTGCGATCAAAGGGCAGGGACCAAAGCCAGCGTCGAACTTTGATTACGCCGGACCTTTTACGGAAACGGTACTGATGGGGAACCTGGCTGTTCGCATGGCGGGGCAGAAGATCAAGTGGAACGGCAAGAAAATGAAATGCACCAATTCAAAAGCCGCCAATGCCCTTGTTCGAAAGCAGTACCGTGCCTTCTAGGACGCGTGTCGCTGATTGGACACCGGGCAGTGCGCCGCTGCAAACGCGCTGGGCTGCGGATGTCTCTCCTGAGAATGCGCTGCCTGATTATCCGAGGCCGCAGTTGGTACGCGAGACCTGGCTAAGCCTTAACGGGTTGTGGGACATCGCGCTTGGCGATGATTTGCAGACGCAGATTCTTGTGCCGTATCCTGTTGAGTCGGCGCTGTCGGGCGTGATGAAGGCGGCCGAGCGCATGACGTATTGTCGCCGCTTCGAGGTTCCGTCCGATTGGCTGGGGCAGCGTGTGCTCTTGCATTTCGGTGCCGTCGATTGGGAAGCCGCCGTTTCTGTCAACGGGACGGCGCTCGGCACGCATCGCGGCGGCTACGATGCGTTCAGCTTTGATATTACCGATGCCTTGACGGCGGACGGTGAGCAGGAACTCGTGGTTGAGGTGTTTGATCCGACGAACGCTGGCGGACAGGCGCGCGGAAAGCAAACGCTGACACCTAAAAGTATCATGTACACCGCCACGTCTGGTATTTGGCAAACGGTGTGGTTGGAGCCTGTGCCGGAAGCCCACGTTGAATCGCTTACACTTGTGCCGGATCTGGATGCGAGCTGTCTACGCGTGACCGTTGCCGGATCGGGCAGCGTGGATGTCGTCGTGAGCGACGATGGGTCACCTGTTGCACAGGTCAGTGGTGAGGCGGGTTGCGAACTCACGGTTCCCATCGCCAACCCGAAACATTGGTCGCCTGAGACGCCGCACTTATATGATCTTGAGGTATCATTGGGCGCAGACGGCGCCGTAGGCGATACGGTTCGTAGTTATTTTGGTATGCGCAAGGTTTCGTTGGGTAAGGACGCACAGGGCGTGACGCGATTGATGCTCAATGATGCCTATGTATTTCAAGTGGGGCCCTTAGATCAGGGCTTTTGGCCGGAGGGCCTCTACACCGCTCCGACCGATGAGGCGCTACGCTGGGACATCGAGGAAACCAAGCGACTCGGCTTCAACTGTACGCGCAAGCACGTCAAAGTTGAGCCAGCGCGCTGGTATTACTGGTGTGACCGTCTCGGCCTACTGGTCTGGCAGGATATGCCCAGCGTCAATTCGTATACACCCGACAAGCAGCCCATCGACGCGCCCCAATTCAAAACGGAATTGCTGCGCATGGTGCGACAATGCTGGAATCACCCATCGATTGTGATGTGGGTTGTGTTTAATGAGTCGCAGGGCCAGCACGATACAGAAGCGCTGGTTGCCGAGGTGAAGGCGCTCGATCCATCGCGCTGGGTCAGCAACGCTAGCGGCGGTCTGGACAAGCAATGCGGTGACGTGATTGATATCCATGAATATCCAGGCCCGAAATCGCCCGGTGCAGAAGATAATCGCGCCGCCGTCTTGGGTGAGTTCGGTGGTCTGGGCTTGCCGATCGAAGGTCATCGCTGGGGCGAGCGGTCCTGGGGCTATAAGGGCGCACATAGCGGCGAGACGCTGACCTATGGATACGAGAAGCTTTTGTCGAAAGCCTGGAGCCTGAGTGACAAGGAAGGCCTGTCGGCGGTGATCTACACGCAGTTGACCGACGTTGAGACCGAAGGTAACGGGCTCGTTACCTATGACCGCGACGTTGTCAAAGTCGTGGCTGAACGTGTCGCCGCTGTGAACGTCGGCAACCTGCCGCCCGTCCCCGTCATTGAGGACGTCGTACCAACGTCGTTACAAGAGGGTGCGCTCTGGCGCTATTGTTTTGATCAGCCAGAGGATGCTTGGAGCGATGTCGATTTTGATGATGCCGGTTGGTCGGAAGGTCCGGGTGGTTTTGGCGCTGAGAGCACACCAAGTGGTGTGGTTCGGACCATATGGATAGCCGATGCTATCTGGATGCGGCGCGAATTCGCGTGGAGCGCTGGACCGCGGGCCATTCCAATGTTTGCCGTGAACCATGCGGAGGGGGCGGAGATTTACATCAATGGCGTGCTGGCCTGTCAGGTCGAAGGCGGCGTTGCCGAATATGAAGAGCGCGACGTGACGCGAGAAGGCGCGGCGGCCCTTAAGCCTGGGATCAATTTACTCGCGGTGCATTGCAAGCAGTCGGCCGAGGCGGCGTATATTGACGTTGGAATTTTCACCGAAACACCGGGCTGAATGCATGGCGAAACGAAGCAAGACCCCTCATTTATTTATGGTGGCTTTGCTTGGTTGCGGTTTTATGGCGCCTTGGGTCAATGCGGGGCACGGCGTCACACCAGCCTCGGCAATTCATGTGCCGGACGGGTTTCGTGTGGAACGGCTCCATTCAGGGCCTTCTGGGGTGGCCCTCTGTTTTGATGATGCGGGCAATCTCTATATGTCGCAACAGGTCGGGCCACGGATCTACCGGTTGGCTCCGCCGCCTATTGGCGCACCTGTGGAGGACGCCTGCGCGATGGAGGAAATTGGGCACGTTGGGCTCAATGGTGTGCAGGGGATCATGGTGCACGACGGTTGGCTCTATCTCGTGCGCCGCGGAAGCCGGATCAAGCGTTGGTACCAAGTCGATGATGTCACGCGTGTGCCCATTCAGGCCGATGGCACGCTGGGTGAACCGGAAACGATCTTCGAATTTCGAGGCGTGCCGGATGAACACGAAGGCTGGGACGTCGAGCACGGTGTACACGCCATTGTGCTTGCTCCGGATAAGGCGTCGTTCTATCTCGTCGGGGGAGACACGATGCGCTTGCCGACGGACACGTTACGCACGCCGCCACATTGGAACCGAGACCGCTGGGGCGAGACCTTTCAGGATGAGCCCTATCCCGGTGGGTGGGTCATGCGCGCCGATCTCGATGGTCGTAACGCCGAGGTCATCTGCGTCGGCCTGCGCAACAGCTACGACATTGCCTTCAACCAACACGGCGACCTGTTTACGTTTGATAGCGATCTTGAGCACACGATGGGACTGCCTGATTACCGGCCGACCGCGATTCGTCAGATTCTTAGCGGCACCGAAAGCGGATGGGGGAGTCGCGCGGGGGCCATGCGTTGGAGTTGGCCCGCGACGTGGGAGGATATCCAGCCGCCAATCAAAAACATTGGTCCGGGATCACCGACGGGTGTCTGTTTTGGCTATGGCGCCAAAGTGCCGGCAAAGTATCAGAGCACTTTTTTTGCCTGCGACTGGAGCTATGGTCGGGTGTTTGCCGTGGATTTGCGTGCCCAGAGCGCGGGTTATGAGGCTAATGTTGAAACATTTCTGAGTGCCTCGGGCTTGCCGATTGCCGATATAGCGGTTTCACCCAAAGACGGTGCCATCTATTTCGTGACCGGCGGACGTGGTGTTGGTGGCGGGCTGTATCGCATCATCTACGAGGGTGATTCTTCTACGGATCCCGTGGCGCCTGCGCCCTTGCCTAAAAATTCCGCCGAGTTGCGCGATCTGCGTCTGAAGCTGGAGCACTTTCACGGAGCACCGCGTCCGGATGCACTCGATTTTCTGTGGCCGTACCTAGGGCATGACGAGCATGCCATCCGCGCCGCTGCGCGTATTGCGTTGGAGTGGCAGGATATCGACGAATGGAAGGCACGGGCACTGGCGGAATCGAATCCTCGCATCGCGCTGCAGGCGCTGTTGGCATTGGTGCGCTCAACGGATGGTCAGACTCATATCCAGGCTGCTGTTCTGACGGCACTGGCAGCGTTGGATGTGGCAAATCTCAGTACCGAACAACAGGGCTGGTATCTGCGCGTGCTGACAATCTCCGCGATACGCCACGGCATGTATCCAGAGCAAGAGCGAGAAAAACTCTGCGCCCGTTTGGAGGCCCTTGTTCCGACCCAAGATCACCACCTAAATGAAGCGCTCGTGTCGGCCTGTGTCGCGCTCGGGACGAGCACGCTCCAGCCCGCCATTTTGGATCTGCTCGAGCGCAGCACGATTCAGGAGGAGCAAGTCCATTACACGCAAGCGCTTCTCAAGATGCAGGCTGCCTCGACGTGGACTCCGGCGCTGCGCGAACGATTTTTCGATTTGGCCAGTCGCATCGTGCCGCACTGGAAGGGCGGCGCGCATGTGAAACCTTTGCGTGAGAAGGCGTTGCAGTCTGTTGTGGATATGCTCACGCCAAAACAACGTGAGGCTTTTGCAGATCGCATTGCGGCCGCCAAAAAACCGGCCAGCATGGTGCCGTCCAGTCCGCGTTCATTTGTCAAGGCGTGGACGATGGATGACTTTACACCGTCGATGGAAGCCGGGTTGAAAGCGCCGCGCGACTTGCGCAACGGCAAAGCACTCTATGCCGCTACGGGCTGCATTGCGTGTCATAACTTTCGCGGTGAAGGTGGATTAGCCGGACCGGATCTGTCGGCCGCGGGGGGGCGATTTTCTCCCCGCGACTTGATGGACAATATCCTGAACCCGAACAAAATCATTAACGATCAATATGCGTTGAAGGTCTTTACGCGCACGGATGACAGTCAGGTTGTGGGGCGACTCGTCAATCTGGCCATCGACAAAGTCATGGTCGCGACAAACCCATTGGATCCGGGCGGGTCGGAGGTGCTGATACATCCGGATCAACTCAAGAGCGTGAGCCCATGGCCGATGTCGTTCATGCCATCCGGACTCTTGGACACGCTAACGGAAGCAGGCGTCCTTGATCTGCTTGCTTATATGTCGCAACCCATCGCGGATCCCTTTCTTGCAGAGGCCATAGCTCGTGTCCCGTCGGTGCCGCCTCGGCCTGCCAAGATTTTTTCGGATCACATGGTGCTGCAATGCGACCTGCCTGTGCCCGTGTGGGGGTGGGCCGAGGCGGGCGCGACGGTTGTTGTGGAATTTGATGATCAGGTCGCCGAAACCCGCGTCGACAGCAACGGCCAATGGCGCGTGAACCTAAAGCCGATGGCTGCGAATGCAACGGGTCGTGACATGGTGATTCGTTGCGGTAATGCGCGCCGCGTGCTTCAAGATATCTTGGTCGGCGAGGTCTGGTTTACAGGCGGCCAATCGAATATGGATTACAGGGCCGGCGCCATGGCGGATCGCCTGCCCGAAGGGCGCGCCTTGGTCGACGCTGCCGACCTCAACGGGGTGCGATTACGCATCGTCCGAGAACGCCACAGGTCGCAACCTCGCGCTGATCTCAGTGGGGGCCAATGGCAGGTGTGCAGCCCAGAGACCGCGCGTCATTACTCTGCCGTGGCATTTGTCTTTGCGAATCGCCTTCACCGTGAACTCAACGTACCCGTGGGTATGATCGATTGCTCTTGGGGCGGTACGCCGATTGAGCCTTACGTGCCTGCCTCTGCGTTTGTGGGGCATCCGACACTCGTCACGTTGAGGGAGCTCGGCGCCGTGGGTGATCTGGAGGCGATCAAAGCGCTGAAGGGCGGCACCTTTGCGCGTAATGACGGCTGGCTTGTAGGAATGATATACAACACCGGAATTGCACCCGTTGCGCCCTATGCGATGCGTGGCGCTTTGTGGTATCAGGGCGAGTCCAATGCTGGGAAAGGCCAAGACCCGCGTGATTACGCTTACAAACTTAAGGCCCTAATTAGTGGGTGGCGGCAGGCCTGGGAGCAACCGACCTTGCCGGTGTACGTTGTGCAGCTGCCACAGTGGAGCACGTACGCATGGACATATCTGCGCGAAGAGCAACGTCGCGTCTTGGATGTCAAGCACACCGGATTGGCGGTGACAGTTGACCTCGATAACGCCAACGATATTCATCCACCCAATAAGATTGATGTCGGTGAGCGCTTGGCTCTCTGGCCCCTGGCGCAGCAGTATGGGCGAAAGATTACGTTCAGTGGTCCCTTGTATCGTTCGGCCAAAGTGAAACGTGGCGTGTTTACGATCACGTTTGATCATGTCAAAGGCGGTTTGATGGTTGGGCGGGTCGACGGTGTCGGTAAGATTGTTGAGGTGCCGGACGGTGTTCTGAATGGTTTCGAACTCGTCGGCGAGGATGGCGTGTGGTACGCGGCGGATGCAGCGATCAAGCGGGGGCGTGTCGTTGTAAGGCATGCGACGACAAAGAAGCCGCGTGCTGTTCGTTATGCGTGTTACCCACAAGCGCCGGATGACAAGCCTTGGAATCTGTATAATAAAGCCGGCCTGCCGGCGTCGCCGTTCTGTTCGGATTGGGAACAGATGCCGTATGATCCACAGCGCGACTAGCGTGGGCGATTAGACGCTTTTGCGAATCGTGTTGTCGTCATTGCAGACGATGACTTTGGCTTCCACTGGATCGGCGGATAGGCCGAAGGCCATGATGGTGACGCGCTCGCCCTTTTTGATCAAATGTGCTGCGCCGCCGTTCATGATAATATTGCCCGTGCCGGCCGGTCCCTTCTGGACGTAGGTTTCGAGACGCGCGCCGGTCGTGATGGAGGCGACGAGCACTTTTTCTTTTTCCCAGAAGTCGACGGCAAGCATCAGGTCTTCCGGGATTTCTATGCTGCCTTCATATTCCACGTCGGCCTGCATAATGACAGCTCTGTGGATTTTTGACTTCAATACCTGACGTTGCATAGCTTTAATTCTCCTGCCCATTCCTCTATGGGACGACTTTTAGCGGCGGATATATGAATTTCGTTGAGCGGATGTTGTAATATCGCTTGGGCGACGAACCAAGCCTAATCGTACCGACAGGGCTTAGAAGGCCTGCTTATAGGGGTGGCAAGGCCCACTCGTCGCGGAAGGGTTTAGTCTGCAGCATGGCGTTCGCGGCGTCATTATTAACAAAACGTTCGGCTTCTGGATCCCACTGAAGTTTGCGTCCGGATTTAACGGCGATCAGCGCGAGCTGGCATAGGGTGTCGCCTCGGACGGCGGTTTCAATGTCAGAAATGGAACGTCGTCCCGATGTGATCGCGTCGATAAAATCTTTCATGTGATTGATGCTTATCGGTAGTTTGACTGGCATCGTGCCGTATTTGTTGGCGGGGTCTCGAAGGAGGTCGTCGGAAGCTTTGATTTCATTGCGGTTCACGTAGACAGATCCCGCGTCACCGATGAAATGCACGCTGGCGCGCCCGTGCCCGACAAACGTTATCGGGGCTGCCTTTGCGTACTCAAGCCGTACGTTCCAGTCAAGAATGGCATCGCAGGTGCCATTGGCGGGGAATCTACCTGACCCTTCGACCGAGCTTGGCCCCGTGGCGTCGGTGTCATTGCCCCATTGCGCAATGTCGAGGTGGTGAATGCCCCAACAGGAGATCATACCTAATGAAAAGTTGCTGATGTTCTCGTGCCAGTCGCGTTGAAGTTTGTTGGTGTGAAAAGGGGTCATGGCTGCTGGCCCAACCCAGCGGTTCCAGTCCACGTAGTCTGAAACGGGTTGTTTAGACAGCATTTCCGATTGTTTTCCACCAGGAACGGCAACTTTGATTTCCTTTAGCTTGCCGATGCGACCATTGCGTGCGAGCTCGCAGGCCCAGCGGAACTTGAGGTCGGAACGTTGTTGTGTGCCAAACTGAAAAACGACGTTCTTCTTTCGCGCAGCATCACGAACATGCGCTGCTTCCGCGAAAGACATGGCCATGGGTTTCTCGTGATAGATGTGTTTTCCGTTGAGAATCGCGTCGGTTGCCGGAATGCTGTGCCAGTGCACGGGCAGCGTCATTTGTACGGCGTCAATACTGGGATCTCGGTTCAATTCGCGAAAATCGGAATACACCTTCACGTCGGCATTGCCGTATTTGTCGGCGATGATTTTTCGGGCGCGTTCAATGTGCTGTTTGTTGACGTCGCAGATGGCGGTCACGCGCACATTCTCCAGTTCGAGAAAGTTCTTCATGTCGTGCACGCCCTGAGCGCCCACGCCGATGATGCCGAGGGAAATCTTGTCGGAAGGAGCCGTTTGCGCGTCTTTACCCAGGACATGGGCGGGTACAAAGGTCGGTGCAACGCCAGCCACAAGCATGGACTTCAAGAAATGACGACGTGCGATGTCTCTATTCTGTTTCACGTTGCTTCCTTCTCTGTTTTACCTGAATGGCTATTTAATGGCGTAGGTTGCTTTTAGTTCCGTCATGGCCTGTTTCAATTCCGAATCCGATAACGGACGTTCGTAGATCAGGAGCCGCGCGATCTCGCCGTCGAACGCTTCGCGTCCGGGATGATTCGTTGCGTCGCGTTCCCCTCCGATCGCTAGTCGCTCTGCATTCGCCTTTGGGTTGACGGGGATAGGTTTCGCGGCAACGGGTTTGATCTCATTGATGAACGCTTCGATTTGAACCGTTCCGGTTCCTGCGCCCATGCGCCCCGCGACGACGTAGTACTGCTTTTCGTTTAAGGGTTTCGGAGCGGTGACCATCGGGTTGTTCGCGTCCCAGCGCCCAAAGGATAATCCATTGCGCGATCCGATCCACAGGCGGCCGTCGTCGGTGACGTTGGCCCAGATGCCTTCGTAGTTTCCGCTGTTGCGCAGATTTCCGAAAATGGAATTCACGTCCTCAAGTTGGACGACCTGTTTGTAAATGCAGAGCACGGCGATCCATGTGTGGCCACGGCCTGTTATGAGGTGATCGAGTGCATCATTGTCGTCGTTGATCAATTCTTGGCGTTCAAACACAAGCGTGTCGTGTCCGCCAATGGCAGCGACGTTTTGTTTACGTGTGGGGCGTCCCGAGCCCGCTTGCTTGCGGCCTTTGTCTTGGAGGCGAAAATCCCGCACTTTCGCGTCACGGATCTGATTGGTCCATTTGACAACGCGGTTTCCGTCGGCAACCTCGACGCCTTTGTCGGCGTCCAAGTCGAGAATCAGGCCGTCTGTGATGCGTTCGGCAGATGCTGATGTTACCACTGTGAGCGTCATCAACAGTCGGAGCGCAGTTTTCATGGCGTTTGACTCACTTTTAAGTACAGCTGTTCGCGACCGTAATAGCCGCTGTTGTAGAAAAGCGCAGCGTTACCGTCGGGCAGGATGTGAATAAACTGGCGCCAGAGGTTGTGACCTTCGCCACCGTCAATGGCTGCCTGGGGCAGGTCCTTGACCCACTCGATGGGCTCGGGTGCAAATTGCCATCCAGCGATTGGCCATTCTTCGTCGGTCCAAGCGAAGCCGCCGAGGCTGGGGGGCGGTTCTTCGGTCCAGACCTCGCGCTTGCCCGGGTCGGGGGCCGTGGGTGACGCGTTCGCGACGGCGACCCAACGGTGATTTTTGCCGCGCATGATTTGTAGGCCGCCGACCCAACCGGACGCCCAGTGGCCTGCCTGTTGGCGGGGCGGGAGGATGATCCCGTGTTTTGTCGCAATAGATTCCCCGAGCTTCTGTGTGGCCACGGCTTGGGCGGAACCAAAGGGGCTAATCTTGCGTGGCTGTGCTTTGATCGGATAACCCATATAGAAATAGAGAAACTCTTTACGATCGGGGAAATAGTAACCGGTCACGGCGTCGGTGTGCCTGGCGTCAAAGTCGTCCGCATTGCCGCGCGGGATAATGGGTTCTTCTTCAAACGTCCATGGTCCGGCTAAGGCATCGGACCACGCGCGTGTAATATGCTTGCGATCATTTTTGAAGGCGACCGTGAGCAGGCAATAGCGGCCCCCAATTTTTGCGGCGTGATTGGGCCTGTCGGGATCCATGACGATGAAAGGTTTGTGGAACTGTCCGGCCACGTCCGGATTGGTGACTGGCAATGGGCCTTCGAAGGTCCATGGACCGGCCGTCATGTCGTCCTGATTCGTGCAGATCGCCTGAGCGTGGCCGGGGGGCGAATAAAACATGACCATGCGCCAGCCTTTAATGGCTTCATCCCAGACAATGCATGGGTCACCGGCGACACCCTCGTCGGCCTGTCGATTGATGACAACCCCACGACGTGCCCATGTCGTTGGTATTGAGAAGGCGTTCTGAGGCGGTTCCGCCGTGGCTGAGAAGACGTAAAAGCCGAGTGCGCAAGAAACGATCAATAGTAATGGTCGAAAAATCATAGACGGCTTTTTCTACAGTTTCTGCGTATGCGAATTCTGTCCTTGTGATAAGGACATTCTACAAAGATCATAATACACCTTTACCAGATGGGTGAAAGATGAGACTAGATATTTTGTTCTACATCAGTGCGGCATATGAGTCATTTCTCTGCGGTCATCGGCGCTCATGCGGATCGGGATGCTTCAACCAGACAGGCCAAGCTTCGCTGTGCGGTTTTCCGCCAGGAAAACTGGTCTAGCCAAGCCTGTCGTTTCGTATCTGCAGACTCATGCTTTTCCGCCAAACAAAGCCGTATCGTTTCGGCCCAGGCCTCATCGTCAGTCTCGTCCACATAATGAACGAAATCTCCCCCTGCCTCAGGAATAGACCCGCATCGGGTGGTCACCACCGGTGTATCGGCATACAAAGCCTCCAAAACCGGCAAACCGAACCCTTCATAGAAGCTTGGAAATACAAAAATCGCCGCCTGCTGATAGAGTCGAACCAGTTCTTCGCGAGTGATGCCGGATAGTCGGGTCACCCGATTGGAGTCCTGTATCTGCTGCAAGGCTTCCTGCACCGCAGGTTCGCCTAATCTAGGGCGCCCCACGAAAACCAGTTGATGTGGGATTTCCTCTTCCAGTCGGGCGAATGCACGAATGAATTGATCCACGTTTTTATGAGGATAGCTGTTGGCGACACAGAGCAAATACGGTTTTTTGACCGAAACCTCCCCAAGCATCGGCTTCGCGAACACCGGATCTGCAGCCAGCGGGGTCACGGTTATTTGCTCTGCTTTTGCATGTGTATACTGCAAAATTTCCTGTTTTGAAAATTCCGAAATGGTTAGAAAAGCCCGAGCTCGCCGTCCCGCCATTTGCACCAAAATTTCGGTGGTCCAACGTCCTAAAAAACTTAGATCCTGCGGGAACCGTTTATACTGCATATCCAAAATACTGACCACCTGCGGGCAAGCAGAAAAGAAAGGGGTGGTATATCCCGGGGACCAGAGGACCTCCACTCCCGACTTTCTGACTTTGCGCGGCAATTCAAATTGCTCGCGGAGGATTCGTACGATTCGGTTGGATGCATTAAAAGGACATAACATGCATTGCCACCCGTCTCCGGAAAATTCCGAAGAAAGTAGTTCATGATTTTCCTGATTCGTAAACAACACCCATTCATGCGGGAGCGATTGCTTTTCCCACTCCCTCAGAATCTCCATCAAATAGGTTTCACTCCCACCTACTTCCCCGGGAATCAAAAACAAGGTGTTAATCCCTATTTTCACGCCATCTTCCTCCACCGTTCCATAAAGGAATTAGCCTCAATGATTTCCCGCGTCACCCCCCAACGGAGGAGGGTCTCCAATGACATCGAAACCGGGTCTTTTTTTGCGGCCTGATATTTAGTATCAAATGCGCCGCGGAAATGTTGTCCGCTAGTGGATCCGTCATGCAGGAAAAACTCTAAAATCGTAGCTCCTAGCATTCGCACTCTCTTCCTTTGTCGCCACAGTCGCAAGAAAAAGTTTTGATTCCAAGCGGTTTTTAAATCAAGACAAAGCGGCCTAGCGGCCGCCACTGCAGATCGTCGGAAAAAACAGGCCTGTTTGGATAGATAATTGATGCACTGAAAGGTGAAACGGCTTGAAGTTGGGAAGAATGCTTCTTTGAACCGGGCGATCCCCCGTCGGGTTTCCTGCCAATGCAGATCGATGATCAGACAGTGGCCAAAAGCAATAGATGCTTCGGTATCCGGAACCATGGTGTCCTGCACCTGGGCCAAAGCTTCGGAACGGTAACGGTCATCTGTGTTCAACCATACCACCGCCTCTCCTGTGGCTTTTGAAATCCTTTGTTGATCGCGTTCTCTGGTTCCCCATTGGGCTCCGAAACCACCAGATCAATCTCATCCCCAAATTCACGGAGCACATCAAAACGTTGATCCTTACTCCCTCCATCCATTACGATGCACTCGCATTCCACGTCCTCACTCCGATTGATAGGAGTTTGCTTTCAACCTCAACATTTACATTACCCATAATTTGCCGTTAAACTTTTTTGATGAAAGAATATTAGGCTCGCAGTGGAGAGATTCCAAGGCAAAATGGGTGATGCTAGATCCGGCAGATGTCGATATCCATAATATCTATTGAATAGCATAGGCACTGCGGGAGGGCACTAGGCTCAAGGCCTCGAGTGCCGATGTCATAGCAAAAGACGTCGGGTCGCCACCCCCTACGGGTTTCTGGCTGGTGGCCTGATTCAGGCAGACGAAATTTTTAGATCTGGAGATCCGGTCGAGGATGCGCTTAATGCGATGTGTTCTTAATACAATCGGTGGTGGTATGCGAGGCGCGGTTTGGGTGCTGATCGCCATTTCGGTTGTGGTGTCGCTGTTTGTCGGTATGCAGGCTCCTCAGCCAATGGTTGGGGATGAGGTGACGCATTACTACATGCTTACCGGACAGGCTGAGGATCTTTCGCATCCAAATTTTCTTTCGAAGATCCCGCTGAGCTTCGGGGGCACTTACGAGCGCCTGTATCCTCATTCGTTCGGATGGCATTACCTAGGAGCGATGATTTTACGTATAACGGGCGGCGGTATTGGAGCGGTTCAGTTCTATCAGGCGTTTTTCTGGTTTCAGTTGCTGGTCGCCTGCTATCTGCTGGCGGCTTCCCGTGGCGGCAACAAGTCAGGGGTCAGTCTGTTGTTTGTCTCCGTGGTGGCTACTCTGCCGATGGGGATACTCTTTTCCATTGTATTCTATCAAGACGTCCCTTTGGCTGCGCAGATTGTCACTGCATTCTTGTTTTTGACCGTCGGCCATTGGCTTGTCGCTGTCTTGTTTATGGCATTCGCGATGTTTCTGAAAATCAACGCTTTTGTCTTTCTGCCTGTGTTTCTCGCCGTTCTATCCTGGCAGGTCTGGCATAATACGGGCGCAGACGAGAAGAAGCGGTATCTGTCGGGCCGGAAATGGCGCGTCTTTCGCACTACACTCGCCTTGGCTGTGGCCGTGACGCTACTCGGGGGGGCATCTTTCGGACTGCAGACCTCTTTACGGAAATACGCGCAGGCTGATTTCTATCCCGTAACTATTGTGCTCCGTATGATGAAAGATGTCGGCCTCTACCGCCGTCCCTCGCCGGTAGAGAAACATTCGAAAGAGACTGTGCCCCGCGCTGGTAATCAGAAACGCAGAGTGACCCACGCGGTTATTACTAACCACCCGGGCGACTTGAGATTTGCCCGTAACTGGATTATCTACTTTGGGGGAATATTGTGGTTGGTAGTACTGATTGGAGGAGTCGCCCGGTTGTTTCCTGCGGGACGGGTTGTGAGCGGAGGGCTAAGGACGTCGACCGCACTGTTGTGGGTCGTCGGATTGGGTGGGCTGATCCCAACTGCCGTCTTCCTGAAAACGGCACCGGATGCGCGCTTTTTCCTCCCCGCATTACCCTTTCTTATCCTGCCGTTCTGCGAGTGGGTCTCGCGGTTATCTTGGCGTAAATGGATCTTTGGTGTTCTTATTGTCATGGGGTGTATGCAGGCGGGGGGTGTTTACTGGAAAACGCATTCGCTGAGACGTGTCAGCCCTGGAATCCACGAGGCTATCGCTTTCCTTGAATCCAGCATGCCGGAGCCGCCACGCATCTTTATGTACCCCGAGGGTAACTATCGGCTCTTCCCGTGTTCTCCCGAATGGTACCTTGGATACGGGTTGCGCGAGTTTTGGGCTGGAAACAACGATGCCCGTCTCGCAATGTTGCATAAGCACAAAGTCGGGGCGGTAGTCGTCAAAAAGCATTTGGTCGCGCCGATAGATAAAGATATGCACAATTTGGGCGTCTATCCGCCTGAATTTGTTGCAGACTTGCGCGCGGACTCTCGATTTAAAAAAGTACTCGAGAACGAAGATGTTGTTATCTTTGTGGTTCCTGGTTCAGGACAGACGAACGGTGTCCTGACGAGTGAAAAGGGCGAGCTCCAAGAGGGAATTCGTAAATAGAGCGCTTGCTGGGCGACGATCAAGCGCGTTTGGATCAGATGGCGGCTGCTCTGCGAAGCGTAGGCATCTTTGGTGCCATGGTATGCATAGACGTCTTCGTGCAAACAGGGGTAGCCAAGGTTCTTGATTATGTCTTATTGGCTTGCAGGGTAAGGCTGGTTACGGTGTCGCACGTGGCGAAGGATCATGTGTCATGTTGCAACAAACTCAGAGGCATGGTTGATATCTTTTATAAGAGGTTTAATCTGGTAGCCAAGCTTTTCCAGATAATCAATGCAGCCACTGCGTAGTTCCTTTGAATGTGTTGACAAGAAGATCTTTGGTTTCCGGCGTCTGAGAACATTTTCAGCTCCTTTGAGAACATCCATCTCAGCACCCTCAACGTCAATTTTCATAATATCCGGCATAACATCCATCGTATCAACAATTGCATCAACTGAGACACATAATACGGGCACCGATTGGTCTGTACACATGTTGCCCTCTTGAGCAAGGTGGCCTGTGGCGTAGTTTGTACCAAAAACAAAGACCTGCAATTTGCATTGATCGGCACATGCGCCTGGGAGAATGGTTATGTTAGTGGCTTTGTTAAGGCACGCATGTTTGTAAAGATGGCTTAGGTTCCTGACATCCGGCTCGATGGCAATCACTTTTCCGGTGGGGCCAACCCCGCGTGATGCAAGCATGGTGTAGAGCCCTACATTGGCTCCGATGTCAAAAAAAACCTGTCCTGGTTGAAGTGCGTTTGACAGCGCGTCAAGCTGTTCGGGTTCGGCACAATTGGCATACACTGAAATGCCTCCGCATTCACCGGCGTGCGACCCAAAGACAAACTTCACTCCCTTTAAATGCCCCCGCAACACGGGATATGCCCACCTTGGGATTAATGTCGTTATTCTCCCAATAACACGAAGAACGTTTTCGTTTGTTTTGTTTTTTCTCATATTTTGTTGGGTCCTTAAGCTTTTGACTGTGAGTGTCCCATTATAACGGGTAGGCATTTGCCTTCAACCTCAACACGCACGTTCCCCTTAATCTGCCGTGAAAACGAGTTGACCGTCAGGCTTGTGCGCTACCTGCCGCAGGAATTTCAGAATATCGCGATTATAGGTCCTGCAAGGACGGTACTTTGAAAAAAAAATACCATTGACTTTCAATTAGACATTACCCTTTTATTATACATTTCACAAATATGTGAAAGATATAATAGGCATCATTGAAAACTTGCCGATCGTCCTATTTCTTCGCGATTTGACCGGGAGGAAGCCTGTGGGGAAATTGCGAAATGGACGATAATCCAACTGCCCAGGAAATACGAATGCGGCTCGTGGCCTTGGGAGGTAGGACTGCAAAAGATTTTGGTTTTGGAAGATTGTTGGGGCAAGTATTGGTGCATTTGTATCTTTCAGAGAAATAACAATCATTGGATCAGATTGAAGAGGAATTGGGCCTCAGTAAAGCCGCAGTGAGTGAATCGACTCGTCAGTTGGAAACCATGGGGTTTTTGGTGCGGGTCACTAAACCTGGGGATCAGCGGAATTACTATCGGGCAGGGGACGATCTGGGTCAGATCTTCCAGGAAGGCTTGCTCATGATGTTCCGGCGGAAGATCACCAAAGTGGCCAACGAATTGGAACAGGTTGTGGATGTGGTCCGTAAGGATAAGAATTTAGAAACAGACGAGGATTAATCATTTCTGTTATCCCGTGTTAAACGTGCACAGGAGTTAATTGCCCAGGATCGTCAACTTCTGGGGAGCAGAATGTTACGTTTTTTCTCGGGTAGAGCGTTACTATTATGATGATTGTACAACAGATGACGCATTATTTTTCCGTATACAAGAAGTATATTGGGAAGCGTCTGTATGTAGTGTTTGTCCTATCCTTGTTGGCGTCCCTGACAGAAGGGATCGGCATCATCATGCTGTTGCCGCTGATTGAGGCGGTGGATAAGGATCTGGGGGAAAAGTTTCTCGGGGATTCGGGGGTTAAAAAGATCTTGCAGAACATCCTAGATGCGCTGGGGATTGGTTCTTCGATGGTGGGGATTCTGTTGTTTATCGCAGGTGTTTTTCTGGTCAAGGGACTTATCCATTTTACTTCCAGTGCGTATCAGAGTCATTTGACGTCGCAGTTGATGCGGGAACTTAAAGCACGGATGTTCGATAAATATGCGAATATGGATTACGGATACTACAGCAAACGGAATACCGGGCATTTTATTAATATCATCAATGGCCAAATTTCGGGACTGATCTTTACCTTTAATAATTTCAAGCTCTTCTTGGCCACGATCATCTCAACGCTGGTTTACATCGGAATGGCCTTTCTCGCCTCCTGGCAGTTTGCTTCGATGGCAGCGGTGGTAGGTGTTCTCTTGTTGTTCTCTTTCCGAGGGTTAAATAATTTTGTTCATAAAGTTTCCCGAGAGAATTCCGTGGCTCAGGGGGTTCTGAACAAAGCCCTGGTGCAAACCTTACAATCCTTTAAATATCTGGCGTCAACCGCCCAATTGGGGCATTTGCGTAAAGGGGTCATGGCGAGTATTGAAGAGATGGCCGGCCACATGCGGATTAAGGGGATTGCGCAGGGGCTCACCTTTGCCCTGAGTGAACCGATTACGATTTTCTTTATCTTGATTGTGATCATCATTCAGGTAGTGGTGCTGGGTGGTTCGCTCGGACCTATTTTCGTGGCATTGGTGTTGTTTAATCGGGCCTTGCTGGGAATTATGAGTATTCAGGGAACCTGGCAGGCAACCCTAAGTAAAATAGGTTCCTTAGAACTTGTGGAAAAAGAATTTGAGGCCCTTGATAAAAATCAGGAAAGAAACGGTACGGTCCCGGTTCAGAAATTACAGCAGCAAATTGAACTTCGGGATGTAACCTTTGCTTATTCCAAAGACGGGGAAGAAGTATTGAAAGGGGTCAACCTGACTATTCCTTCGAATTCCACGGTGGCCTTTGTAGGGGAATCCGGAGCCGGTAAATCCACCCTAGTGGACATGCTGACCTTAATGTTGCGTCCTAAATCTGGCGAGATTTTTATCGATAGCGTTTCCAGTCAAGATGTGGAACTCCAATCCTGGAGAATTCAAATCGGATACGTGTCTCAAGAGGCCGTGATTTTTGACGATACCATTGCGAACAACATTTGTCTGTGGCGGGACGACTTCAATCAAGACGTGGAGGCCCGCAAGCAGATTGAAGGTGCCGCCCGACAGGCCTATGCAGAAAAATTTATTCTAAACTTACCCGAGCAATTCAACACCGTAGTGGGCGACCGCGGAGTTCGGTTGTCTGGCGGACAACGGCAACGTCTCTTCTTGGCTCGCGAGCTTTACAAAAATCCCCGCTTGTTAATTTTGGATGAAGCCACCAGTGCTTTGGATTCGGAGTCTGAACTCGTTATCCAAGAAAGTATTGAGGGCTTAAAGGGAAGTACCACAGTGGCGATTATTGCCCACCGTCTCTCCACGATTAAGCATGCGGACTACATTTATGTCCTCGATCAAGGTCGAGTGGTTGAACATGGTACCTTTCAAGAGCTGTCGAATATTGAGGACGGGCGCTTTTTGAAGATGGTGGAGTTGCAGTCTTTGTGAAAAGAAACGCAAAGTGGGAAAACGAAACAATTGAAAGAAAGCATCTTTCTTAGGGAACTCGCTCTCTTTTGGATAATGTAGAGAATTCGAAAAAGATCCAGGGTGAGAACATTGCGGGTTCACGCATCTTGGCACTAGGAGCTGCGGGTTCTATAGGTAGTACTTTCTCAAGGTGCTTACCGAATACAAAGCTCGGGCCTTACGGCCCATCGCCTTCAACCTAAGACAACCCGGAGTGCAGGCACCCTTTCAAACTGGGGAAGTGTAGTTGTCGTTGACCAAGCGGCCGCGAACCCGGAGGCAACATCTGATGCGCTTGGCATCGAAAGACGATGTCGCGTTGGCCTCACGCAGCCAGAAGGGGTACTGGCGGATAGCTGGAAATAGCATCGTCCGGCGCGCCCTGACCAAACAATGGTTATGGGATCAAGGGGTGCCGAACATGCGGCAAAAATGGGTGGATCTTTATTATCCCGTGCCTTCGGGCGTGGCATAAAGTGCAGGAACGGCCTTGTGCGGACCCGCATGCTCGGGTCGCGTGGGAGCCCGAGGCTGGCCTATTGCGGTTAGGCTCCTGCCCTTCGAATAGCGTTCATGTTATTAGCCGGCTCTAGGTTGCTAGGCTAGCCAATCGCTACAATCCCAGTCCAAGACCCGCTCTAAGTCTCGTATTTCGTCCTCAAAAACAGATCGAAGGTAGGCTCTTTCTTTTTCGTTCATTTTCGATTTATATGATCTCGAATGCACATTCTTCGCCTCAATACTTTGAAGTTGATCCGCGCCTAAGAAATCACAAACGTCTCGAATAGCATTGATCGGGTGTTCTTTTAAATATTCATTCTTAAGGATTAACGTTTGGTCAGTTGGGAAATGTTGCCAAAGCCTGCGCAATTGCACTAAATAGAAACCTCTATCAATATAGGAATAAACTCGGTGTTGACGAGGCAGTGCCTCCCGACACCTGACCTTCTCGTTTTCTATAGCACTTAAAAACGATGCATCATCTTTGTTTTTTGAACGCATCATACTCCAATGCGAATATGCTCTTTCAATGGGGTTTCTTAGCAGAACGATTAGCTTTATATCGGGGTTATAGTCCCAAATACGTTTTGGTGCATCCTTCCAATACAGGTATATCGGCGTCGACTCACCCATCAACTTATGTGCTTTTTGGGGGCCGAACCAAGAATGATACTTAGAATAGTCTGGTTTTCCTTCGATGAAATTGGATTCCTTATCAAAGAAGTGAAGTTCCTTCTTGTCCGCCATACATATCTGAGGATGCTCCCTTAAATAAGCATCTAATGCTGTAGTCCCCCCCTTTTGAGTGCCGCAGATGAGGAAATCAACAGACCTATCAGTAGGAGAAATATTTCTCACTACTCGTTTAACCTTTGTAAATATGTTCCGCATAATCCTTTGGCTGATGTACACTGGTTTCCGTGAACACGGGATTCTCTAGTTGTTGATGTTGTGGGTTGCCTCTTTGAAAAGCAACGCTGTGGGCTCAACCCATTCGCCGTCAATATCCGCGTCTGCCATGACGCTCCGAGAAGGCATCTCGTTTTTCTCCTTTGGCCTGTTCGGCCACGCCCTGACCACCGCGTCTAGTTGCTGCCAAATTCTGAACGAGGTACCAGTCTCTGTGCTCCGAGGTGACTGGGCCCAGATTTCCTCTTTTTTCAATGAAGGCATGACTTCCAAACATTATGGGCATTATGCCCTTCTTAGGCCTGAGAATTGGTCCAGCAATAGTTAAAGGCTGAAAGTTCTTTAGCGCAAACAATCTCAATGCGAGATCGGGCCTCAGCGTTCAAAACTTTGCTGTAATGTTCCCGTGATTTCCGATATGAGCTCTTTGCTCTTGGGAGGCTAAGCTCACCAGGGAGCCCTATTTTAGAACAAATAGAGGCCAGGTCATTGTTAAGATTTTCGTAACGTCCAATGAAATCCACCGCGATCTGATCATTGATTGTGTAGATGTTCCAGTTAGACAACAAATCTACCGGAGCAGAGCTAAGATAGTGAGAAATGTCAGGGCGAGGCTCACGGGTGCTCCAGTAATACCTACTGATTGCTTTATCAAATGGATCACGTTCGAAAGAAAATTTAAAGTAACTGTTCCAGACCTGCTCGCCGATGCAATCCCGAATAAATTGAGCGTCTGCATGATTATAGAATTGTTTTCGTCTTGCTGTCCTTATGTAACTAATCCATTCGAGTTTACTGTATTTGTGCCGTGGAACGTTGTGGTTTTGTGGACCGAGGTACCCCTTTGCCTTCCTGGTTAGCTCGTCTTTCTTCTTGATTGGGGTAATGACGTCATTCGCATCACAGAATTGTGACAACGCAATCTCGATGCTCGTACCTGCGGTTTTGCGAGTTTTGAGAAAAATAAATTTGTACTTGTGGCTGATAATCATCGTTCAATCTTGGGTAGAAAGGTTGTGTTCATAAGCATATCATTATCGGTTTCAAAATGATATGTCCTGGAAAAAGTGGACATGAGATTCTCTTAATAGGAGAGTCGCAGAATGAATCGAAAACGATATAGTGCCGAGTTTAAGAAGGAAGCGGCCCGTCTGCTGATACTGGAGAGGATGTCGGCCCCGGAGGTGTCGAAGACGCTGAGGGTGTCAGCAAACATAACCAGTGCACACCAGGCTTCCGCTTGCAGGCTAATCGCGCCGTTCTGTTTGCCGGGGGAAGTTCATATTCGTGCTACTTTCCGATTTCATTTCGGCCCCTCAAATATTGCGTCAGCTTCTTCATCAATGGCGCTGTTCCGCGTCGCCATTGCCGATAGGACCCCAGCCAACTATCCTGGCCGAGTTTACTTGACCAGCGTAGCAGATACATAAGCATAAGCTTCAGGCCGAGTTTTTTCCTCTGCCAGGTCCCATTTTTGGGTCGTATAGCTGTGTTCCAGAACAGCACGCAGGCATTCACTATTGGCCAAGGCAGAAGAATGTACCACGGCTTTTTTACGAAGAGAGATTTCTTTTGCCGCGCTATACTGAAACGGTCTGTCTGTCTACGAGACCATAGTGTCTCATCCACTTGGTAAATATCCCCTTGCAAGGACAATTCGAGCAAGAGCATCACATCGGGCATTATTACTTTGCGGAAAACGCCTGCGCGGCGAAGGGCATCAGCCCGAAACAGGCCATACACCATATTGCCGAAGCCCTTGGCGTGTAAAGAGATAGATTTGGCCCTTTGATCCTCGTCTAGCCCTAGAGACGAAAAACCAGGTTTCAGGTTCTTATCAATAAGGTTGCCAAACTCGTCAATGACGGTCCTCTTCGGGTAAGCTAGAAGAACATGCTCGTGGGCGTTTAAGGTCTTGACCAGTGATTCCAGCCAATTCGCATGCCACACGTCGTGGTCGCCGACCCACGCAAAATAATCCCCCTCGCCTGCCAGATCAAAGCAGGCCCGCCAATTATCAACCAGACCCAGGCGGTTCTCGTTCCTGTAATAGGTGATTCGCGGATCCTTGACGGCAAGAGCATTGACAATTTTGGCAGGCCCGGGCTCTGTTGAATCGTCACTGATGATCAGTCTGAAATCGCTGTAAGTCTGAGAAAGCAACGAATTGAGTGCTTCTGGTAGATGTTTAGTCTGATTGTACAATGGCATGCCCAAGCAGACCTTTGGCTTCTGAGTGTCTCTTCTCTCTTCGGGGGGCGCCATGGTGTTTGCTCGAGTCATAAAGAAACAAGACAGTAATTGGCCATATCAAACTCGGTCCTAAATCTACTTGCAGGGAAGAATATCAATTCTTCTGGAAATGCATGAGAAATCGCTCTTCGCGACGACTTGTTAAGACCTCCGAGGAGACCGATGCAGAAACAGTGTTTTGCATGATTGTGAGCTTGTGGGAATCCGATTGGAAGAGCAAGATTAGAATGGACCCGCGGCCGATCAGCTGGTTACGTGTCATGTTCTCCGGATTGCGACAGGCCGTCGCGCATTCATGATGCGCTTGCCCTTTGATGTCCCTTCAATCATGCTGACAAAAGGTACTTATCTTACAGGGTGTACCCGAGCTTGTTAAACCAGTGTGAGTTGGAGGCAACATCGTGAAGTTCCTCGCAGTCACGTTTACGAAATCTCCCCGTTCGTGAGGGGTCGGCATTTTGGGCTATGACCCGTCGCATGGGACAGCCAAGAAATGCCTCAAGTGCGCCAATATCATCCGCATCTCCACGTATAATATTCTCGTACTTTAATGATAACATTTGCCCACCCAGATTGTATGACATTGCTCTGACAACGTACTCTTCCCACAGTAGAAAACATTGCCTTAGGCTCTGAACTCGTGTCGAGTAATCCCGATGATCTTCCGGCATCGATTTCGCGCGTTTATTCAGGCTGAGAGCCACATCTACCCCGTGGCGATATATATGAAGGACTTTCGCCTTTGGGTATAAGTTCAACCAGAAAGGAAGAGTAAAGGTGTTGCGCGGATCCTTCCAGCCCCAGTTGCCAAACACACTCATCCATGAAGCCGGATTTAACCCCAGATATGAACGTAAGAAATCAATTCTATCCAGCTGCATCGTTTGGAATTCCCACTCACACGTGGGCTTATCCCACGTAACACAGTTATTCGTGAATATGTTTCTGTTTATCTGTTGAAAATAGACTGCTTCGCTGTTACCGGTTTTCCGTTCGCCCATGAAGTAACATGACTGATGAAGCATGCGACTCATCATTGACGTCCCCGATCTGTGCATACCTATAACGATTAGTGGTGCTCTCATGTGCTGTTTTTTCCTGATTCAAGGTTGTATATGCAGATACGACCTTGGATGAAATGACATAGATGAGTGTATTTCTTGGTCTGAATATCCGTCCCGTTCGCCCCACCACTTTCTTCGGAAGCAGGTGACTTTAAGAGCGGTTCGAGTTGAACTGTAGCAATTTCCCGTACGGACTTCAATGTTGATGCAAACGGTTTCCGGGGCTGTTGCTCCTTGGGAGTTCATGTCCAGCACTATGTTGAGGGCGTCAACGCAATTACTTGGGACAGCGCTCCGTATATGTTGTATAGACTAGGTGGCCTCGTTCCTCCTTTTCCTTGCACGTCCAAGGCTACGTTGATAGAGCAGTCAGAAACAGTCCAGGAGGCCCGTGAGCGCCTGATGCGGCAAGTGCCAAAGAGAGTTGAGCGTGCAGCAAGTCAAGCGCACGCCGCTCGCTGCATTGATGAATTGCCTGATCATTACGAAGCCGTCGTGGGAGACAGGGGGATTCGTCTGTCAAGGGGACAGCGTCAACGGATTTTCCTCGCACGGGAATTGTTCAAAACCCCAATTTGTTGATCCTCGACGAAGCCACGAGCGCATTGGATTCAGAATCAGAATGCTTCGTAACCGAGAGTATTAACGATCTACATGGGCAAGCCCCCATTTTGATTATTGCTCACCGACTCTCATCGATTGCGAATGTGGATATGATTTATGTGTTAGACAACGGGGGAATTGTTGAAAAGGGCACCTATGCGTAATTGATCAACTTAAAAGATGTTTTCTGTAGGATGGCCAGTTTGCAGTTGCATAAAACTGAGATCAATGGAGATATTGATTTATAAATGCGTAATATTTACTTTCATATTGGATTTCCGAAAACAGCAACCACTTTTTTGCAACGGGGGGTATTCAGGGATTTCAATTTTTTGGGAAATGATTCGACAGTGGAAGGCTCCAGGCGGTTGGAGCACGACATCCGGAATATTATTTGCGAAGATACTGCCGATGCATGGAAAACGCCCAGGGGAAAAGAAATTGCCCAAAGGTTGCTTGATTTGTCGGACAGAAAATCAGACGTGTATTACAGTTCGGAATACTGGTTGCGGGGGCCAGCCACGTTTTTCCCTGCCAACTCCAAATTAAAGACACCGACGTCCTACACGCATATGGCATTGGAGCATCTTGAAGCGTTTCAAGAGCATGCGTGGAATACAAATGGGAAAGTGCGTGTGATGGTGACCTTCCGCAAGCAAAGCAATTGGCTCGGATCTCAATATGCTCAAATCAGCAACCGCAGGAAGACCGCAGATCAATCCGATTTCGAGGAACTGATGAAATTATTTCTTGCGGACGAGTCCCCTCACGGAAGGTCGTTTCTCGATTACAGGGGTTTGCATAGGCAACTTGTAGAACTATTAGGCAAAGAGAGTGTGCTGTTTCTTCCTCTCGAAGAAGTGGGAACCTCGCTTTTCTGGAATCGCTTTGAAGAATGGAGCGGTTTGGAGGTCCCACACCAAGTTGAACAGACCTCCTCGAAAACAAATGTCCGGCGAACTGCTGCTGGTAGTTGGAAAACCAGACCCCGGAATCCGGTGTCCGGTTCTAAAGCGGTCGTGGTGGTGGACGAATACCTACGGGCATTGGGTGCTTCCTTTAAAACTAAATCGGTTATTAAAAAGATAGAAAAGCGGATTTATGGAGAAGGTGAGGTTGTAATGACACCCGAGATTCGAGGGCTGATTGAGGACGTATATGCTCCCTCCAATCGCAAGCTGGAGGAAGAACTTGAGTGCAATCTTTCCGGACATGGATATTTTTAGTCTGCCTGGTTCAACGGGGCAACATTGAAGATTCTCTATATACAACGCAGGCCCTCTGGCAAAGAAATGTGTCTTCCCCGCTTTCTTAGGGCCTTTCAGGGACGAGAACTCAAAGGACAAGACGGTTTTTTTGAAGCGTCGCTCTGTAGAGCCTTTCCCCAAGTACGGTTCGTACATTTGCAAGAAGTATTCAATGTCTCTTCTGCTTATTTTGAAAATTTTGACTGGATTCTGATCAACCGTAAGTGTGTTCCCAATGTGGATTTCGGACCGAAAGTGGTGGAATCTTTTCTGAAAAGAATAAAAGGACCCCGTATCGGGCTCGTTGTGAACAACGCGGAAGAAGGGATGTTGCCACCGGCACCTATGCTGCAACCTTTCCAGGTTATTTTCAAACGGGAAGTCTTGAAGAATGCTTCGGGCTACGGCCTATCCGATGATATTATGAAAAAAGTTCACCCGACAATGATCAGTTGTCCTTTCGTAAGCGTCCACCGTAAAAACCGACGGTTGTCGGTGACCCGTCGCCCCCGGTTGGCGCAACCGGAGCTCAAAAGTCTTGCGGACATTTCTTTTGTCGGTGCGGATACCAATGAAAGCCGCCGGCAGTTATTACGTGGCATAGATAAACATTTTGAGAATTTCAAAGGTGGATTGTACGGACACAAATGCAAGCATCAGCCACTGGATTGGGATGGACCGAAAATGGCCCAACGCGGGGTGTTGGATTACATGCATATGATCAATTCAGCTAAAATTAATCTGGCACTTCCCGGGTACGGTGGATTCACTTACCGCCATTTGGAAATTTGGTACATGGGGGCCTTTATGCTTACCAGTCCGGAGATTCGGAGGGTGCGACTTCCGGGATCTGTTCAACCTGAAGAGGGTGTTCATTATATTGCTTTTGAATCGGAAGAGGATTGTATCGAAAAAGCAGCCTATTATTTACGTGAAGATGCGGAGCGTGAAAAAATTGCCATTGCTGGCCGAAACTATTTTGACAAGTTGTATGACTTCGACTGCCATGCAAAAGAGATTAGAACGTCCCTATGTCGGTGATGGCGGAAAGAAATGGAGATTGATGAAAACGTTACACACAATTTATAACCGTCTTAAACAGCGAGTCATTATCAAAGCCATTTCGAGCTATGGAAAGAAAGGTAATGCCAAAGTCGTTGTGCGTTGTACAGAGGGTTCCCTAAACAGGCTCTATCAGCGCACCGGGAATGAAGATAAATCCATCCGAATTGTCCTACTCGCAAAATCCGGTTTTCTTGAAGATATGGATGCCGCCTTTAGGGATTATCCACAGGTCGAATTGATTCATTTAAGGCGGGAGTCCGTAAAATCCTTGTCACGGGTATTTCTCCCCCGGGAAATCAATGACAATAATTACGCGTTATCCGGCATTGATTCAGAACCGAAGATGAAATATCGGGCCCTGTCCCGGGACGTGTGGAAGCAATTGACAGCCAGACAGAATTTCCAGGCGGTCATTAGCGGGAACTGGGCGTATTATTCGGAGAGGGAGTTGGCGTTCGCATTATCTGAGATTGAGGTCCCTTTTCTGGTTTCCCATAAGGAATGTTTAAAGACACCTTCACAAGTGAGAGGATGGATACACGTGTACGACACGTACCG
>JBLHHU010000012.1:0-29228 GCA_047615735.1 Kiritimatiellia bacterium
TAATTGACGATGACATCGAGGACCAATTATTGATTCGACGCGCCTTCAAGGAATGCGAAACCCAGTGTGCATTGGAGATTCTGGGGGACGCTGAAACGGCCGTCGCACGCCTGCTTGCCAACGCCACTGGCGAGGACGCGAACGCGGCACCAAATTTAATTCTGCTCGACCTCAACATGCCCCGAATGAGCGGGAAAGAAGTGCTTGCTGAACTTTATCAGGATGCGCATCTGCGCGCCATTCCGGTCGTGGTCTTCACGACGTCCAGTGCTGCGGATGACATTGGGGCCTGCTATGACCTTGGTGCGCGCTCCTACATCCAAAAACCCTCCACCTTTTGCGGCTTCAAGAAGGCGATCACACTCGTCGCCCGATATTGGTTGGATACGGTTCAACTACCACGCAAGGGACACACATGACAAAGCCGCATTCAACGATGAACGTCGGCGCGGTTAACGTGCTCATATCAGATGCCGACGACGCGTTTTATGAGGTCATGCGCCTGGCCTTGTCCGAGGCGGCAACGTCCATTGTGACCCACCGACTCGATGCGCACGCACACCTCATGCCGTATTTGCACCGTGAGCCCCCGTTTGCAGAGCATGTTCGACCGGACGTGATCTTAATGGGAATGGGCATCCTCGAGTGCGACGAATCCGATACGCTGGAGCAGATCAAGTCCGACCCCAGCATGCGACGTATCCCGATTGTGTTTTTGACGCACCCCGACAGCGCGGTTCGGATTGAAACCTTGTACGAAAAAGGCGCAAATTCATGCATCCACAAACCGCACACCCCTGACGCGTGCAGGGAATTAGCAGGCTTAATCGCCGATTACTGGTTCGATGTCGTCAGCGTGGCGTAATTCTCCCTCAGCTATCCAATACGACATCCGACGGCGTAGGCCGCCTCTAAACGGCCTCGATGCCACGCGCCCCTGTACGAATGCGAACACATTCTTCGAGAGGCGAGACGAAGATCTTTCCGTCGCCAATTTCACCGTTCTCGCCATGACGCGCATTGTCGACGATGGCCTTGATACAGGGTTCGATGAATTCATCGTTGCAGGCGATTTCGATACGCACTTTTGGAAGCAAATCGGGAGCGACTTCTTGCCCGCGGTACAGATCCGCCTCCTGTGCCTGCCCGCGCCCCGTACAACGGCTGACGGTAATTCGAAAAATCTCCGCGCGAAGCAATGCTTCACGGACGTTTTCCACGCGATCTGGTCGCGGTCGAGCGTCGAATTACGCCTTACATAAGCTCTTCGAAATCAACCGAATCGGGCGAAAAAGGAAGTACAGTGCATAAAAGGCGGTCGGCAGCTCGAGGGCACGATAGTCTCGTGCACAGGGCATTAACAGGCTCCGAGTAACGTAGCGTATCCGATCGCGCGTACGCTCTCGACTGCGTAGCTGAAACATCTGCGATCCAAAATCATCACGCGAGACGAACTCCATATTGGCGGCATGCTGGTCCGCGATGCGTTTTGCAAGCACCCAGGACTTTCGATCGCGATCGACGAGAGCCTGTAAGGCTGGCGGAATGGCGCTATCACAGACCAAATGCGTTAGCACCACCGCCGTCAACAGCATGCGCACGCCCCCGCTGCGCTCGGCCAACGATTTAACACGCTCCCAGTCAACACCCGGGCGCTGCATCAACACCGCCACATCGGCCACCCAACACAGTTTCGACCATTCGTTCTGTGTGCCAAACGCGCAGAGTAACAGGGCGTAGTCCTCTGCACTCAGCGTGCGGACGCCCTCCCCCTCCAGCGTCATCGCGATGACCTCCTCGTTCCAGTCTATCGGTTCGTATTGAAAATGGCGTGAGGCCACGCGCCAGTTCAAATGGAGCACGAAATCCGAATTCGGTTTTTTCAGCTGGAGCGACTCGCCACCGGACACCACTCTGTCCTCCAGCGCGCGCGACAATTCGTTGATCGAATAATAGCCCAGCGAACTCAACACCGATCGCGCCTGCGTCATCTGGGAACGCGGGACAACGATGTCGAAATCATCAAAGTGACGCGCGGTCGCCTGCTCATACAACAATTCTGCCAACGCCGGCCCACGCAAGCATATTGACGGAACGTTCTGCTCGCCCAGACCAACAACAGCTTCATGTAGCGCGTTGCGCATGGACTCCAGTCGATCGACATTGGCGCCATGGAGCGCCCTTAAGGCCTTGATAACCGTTTCTGGATAACCCTCAAAAGCCTTTGTCTGTGCATGCGCGTATGCCTGAGACGCGAGGCGATGATGACGCAGAGCGGACAAGCAAGAATCCCAATCACGGACACGCGCCGCATAATGCGCAACGCGTGCCGACGTGGCATGATTGGGCGGGCTGACACAAGCCATCAACAGGGCCAGCACAACTTTGCGCGGGTCCGAATCAGCCTTTGCTTTAGCGTCTTTTGTCATAACCATGTGAGAGACCACTCCCTGATAATGGAAAAACCTGCCCCCTCATATGCATAGCACAACCGTTGCAGGACGCAATATTCTAGCGTGTCCGCCGCAAAGAACGTTTGCCCGCGCCCGTAAATGAAGCTTGAACGGCGGGCTGGCACTCCGTAAGGTTTGCGCCCGTGAACATTGCACCCTACATCGCGCTTGCCCGCCCCAGCCACTGGTCTAAAAATGTCTTTGTTATTCCAGGTGTGCTTTTGGCCATGTATTTCGAACCCTCCCTGATGACAGTCAAGGTACTGATAGGCGTCGTCTTGGGCATTCTGTCTGCCTGCCTTGTTGCTTCAAGCAATTACGTCTTGAATGAAATTCTTGATGCCGAACACGACCGTCATCACCCCGACAAAAAGAGCCGGCCGCTCGTCAGCGGTACTGCGAAACCATCAATCGCCTACATCTGGTGGGTCGCCCTGGCAGCGGTTGGACTCGCCGTCGGTTTTGCTGTCGACGTTCGACTGGGTCTGGCCTCGTTGTCGCTCTGGATCATGGGCTGCGTGTATAACATTCCGCCGGTTCGGTCCAAGGATGTGCCCTACGCAGACGTCACGAGCGAAGCCATCAACAACCCTATTCGAATGGCCATGGGCTGGTTTGCGACAGGCCTAGCCGCAGCACCGCCCTTGTCCGTCCTTGTGGCCTACTGGATGTTCGGAGCCTTTTTGATGGCCGCCAAACGCCTTGCGGAATACCGCCGAATCGGCGACCCCGAACGCGCCGGCAATTATCGCCTCTCGTTCAAGCACTACACCGACGAGAAGTTGATCGAAAGCATCATGTTCTACGCAGCGCTCTTCGCCATGATGTCGGGCATCTTCATTACGCGCTATCGCATTGAGCTGGTTCTGGCGACGCCGGTTGTCGCGTTTGCAATGGCCTACTACATGCACCTGAGCTTTAAACCCAACAGCGCCGTACAACATCCGGAATTGCTTTTTAAAGAACGTAAACTGATGGCCATTGTTGGCGTGGCGTTTGTCGTCTGCACGCTGCTGCTCTTCGTCGACTTACAGGGCTTCGGGGCCCTTTTTGACCCGTGGATCAAGCCCCCCTCCTAAAATCGTAATCTGAGGCTGCCCGGTTTTGGTGGACACGTCGTTCTCTTAGCACGAAGGGATTCGGCAAGCGTGACTTAAGCCAGAAAGATCCGGCGGAGCCCGCCGGGCTCCAAAGTTGGAAAGCTTAAGTCCTTTCTCAATGAAAAGTCCGAGGTGAAAGATCCCCCCTTGGAGTCCGGCGGGCTCCGCCGGTTTTCTCCTCGCGCTTCAGTTCGCTGTCATTAAGCGTGCGGCGTGTCCACAGAAACCGGGCAACCTCACGTAATCTTAATCGATTATGATTACGAGCAGGATTACGATTACGACATGGAAATTCTGGACGCCGGGCGCATTGCAGCGAATCACAGATGCGCCCTCGTAAGCGACAGCTCAGTGCATCTCCTTGATCGTGACCCTGCGCAGGGTCACATCAGCTTTGCCCGTAAAAATCACCACGGGCTCGATCACGTCAAAGTCCTTCAGGTCCAACGCGAAGGTCACGCCGCCCGCGAGCAAGGCCCCCGCGATGTCTTTCTCCGCAATCACCCGCGTTCCACCGTCAGCCATGATGCGCAGCGTCGCCCCGACCACATCATCCGCAAGCGCATGACTCACCTCGACATCGAAATGACACGCAAACCGCCCGGGATACGCGTGCGCATAAATCCCAAATGCCAGCGGGCCGGGCGCATCGTTAGAGCGACGTCCAATCCGTACCCCGACGTCCCCTTGCGTCGCATTTTCTCCTGTATGACGATGAAAACCACTTCCGTGCACGTCAACGTTCAACGTCGCCTTTTCCTCATGCACCACGAGATGCGGTTTAGGATGTCGCTGCAGACGCAACACGGGCCGATCAGCAAAGTAGCGTACGATCGCCATGTTCTGCCCCGGAACCGGCTTGGCCACCAATGGTTCGCTGTCCAAGCCGCGCGCATTGAGCATCAGAAAGTCAGCATGCGAATCGCGGGGAACGAAAACGAGAGCCCGCGCGGGCGCGGCGTCAATGATCCGCCGCAGCTCGGCGCGTTCCCCATACGTGCTCGCCAAGGTTTCACCCTCGGACTGAGCAAAACGGACAGCGTTCCCTGCGACCATCAGAAGACCCATCACGAACAATCCCCGTACCCCGGGACGCGCGGACGCACCCAGGCGGACCAATCCAGATGCCGCAGCCATGACAACGAACGGCAATGTTTCCATATAGTAGACTGGGCCCGTTTCGCGAACCCCCGGATACCAAAAGAAGATATACCCTCCCCATACGCTGAGCGTGCACGCCACCAACAGCAAACTCGTGCGCCGGCACCACCCGATCGCAATCAACGCCGCCGTGACAACCAAACCCCAGGGCATGCCGAACAACCAGCGATCCAGTGAAACCACATTGTCGCGCAAATAGATGAGACCATTCTTGAACGTATGATCAATTGGAATACCCGCCGTGTGACGCAGACCAAACCCGAGCTTTTCGGACGGATCGTAAAAAAGATAGGTCATGGTCAACGCATCGCCCACAGCCAGAGCGTTATAAACGAGTAAGGCTCCGACACCGGCCGCGGCCGATGCAGCAAACACGGCGACGCCAATCAGACGCGCGAGCGTCCGTTGCCCCCACAAGATCCATAGTGCGTCCAGCGCCAGTGGCAGGCACAGACACAAGGCTGTGAATGTGCGATTGAGACAGATCAACCCCCACGCGCCACCAGCGATGGCGGCGTCGCGCCAAGAGCCCGTTTCGCGCCAGCGCAAATAGGCCCACAACATAAGCGTCGTTGCCAACACGCCCGACGTATGACTCAGCAACGTGGCGTGCATGAAGATAAAGTACGGCGAAAGCACCAACAGTAGCGGCGCCAGCAGACTCCCGAAGCCGGCACCCAAACGACGTCGCGCGATCGCCCCAACAAGCAACACCGACAATAGTGCCGCCAACGCTGACATCAGATAAGGATCCCCCAACCACAGGCCCGGCAGTAGCCACAGGCTATGAAGCGGCGGATAGCGCGACAGCCAGCCCGCGTCCGCATCGAGGATGATCATGCGGTGTGCAAAGGCTTTGGGGAAAACGGGCGCCGGTCGCGCAATGCGCCCTTCTGCGAAATTCTGCGCCTGAAACACATAACTGTTTTCGTCGGTCGTGAGCGGCGCCTGATGAAACACCCGCTGGCTCACGGCATAGGCCAGCCCGGCGGCCAGCACCGCAAGCACAAGGCAGGCACTCCACCACAGACGACGACTATTCTGCTCAGGGGTTGATTTCATTTCGCTCCGCTCTATATAGATCAAGAAGCTTGTATCGACAAGCGATGCATGAATACTATGTCTGTTTCGATTCGGCTCGGTCTCGCCGCAGCCGACTCACCCGTACATGTTTATTTACCCCAAACCTCCTTCTTGACCCATGAACATTCGTATTGTCGACGGCCCCGGTAACGGACAACTCTATACGTTCCCCAACCAACTTCGCGTTCTGGCTGGGCGCGATTTACGCTGCAACCTGTGTCTGCGCGACGACAAATGTTCACGCCAGCATTTTGAAATTTACGCCGATGGCGACAGCCTCTGGGTCCGAGATTTAAATAGCGCCAACGGCACCATGCTCAACGACACGCCACTCGACACGTCACTATTGACGGATGGCGACGTCATCAAGGCAGGGCGCACAACCATGCTCATGCTCGATACCGGCACGCGGCGCGATCCGAAAAATGCGCCCCCCAAGTTGACCCTGAATGACAGTCCATCACACGTCATTTTGAGCCTACCTCAGACAGACGCCAACCTACTGGCCCTACACGGCGGCGCACAGCCAATCGTAAACCTGGAACGCGAAAACACGGTCCTGCGCGAAGTCTGCGAAGTCTGCCAGGTCATCGCCACGGGCGACGACGACCATTCGATCATCGACACCCTCGTCCAGCGCGTTCAAGACCTCTTGAAGGCCGATGGTGTCTGCTATATTGAGTCCACCGGGGATGACGACGACTGGGAAGTCCGCAGCAGCGCCAGTTCAGAGGATCATTGGCGCCAAGTCACCGTCAGCCAGAGCATCATTCAACTGGCGCTGCGCCAGAATGCATCCATCCTCACGACCGACCCGCTAAACGACGAGCGCTTTGACCCCGGCAAGAGTATCGTCCTGCAACGCATCACCTCGGCCATTTGTTCCCCTCTGATGATCGATGACGAACCGTTCGGCGTGCTATTCATTGTGCGCCGTGGCCCGGGCGACACGTTCAGCGAAC
Source organism: Kiritimatiellia bacterium (assembly GCA_047615735.1). GTDB lineage: Bacteria > Verrucomicrobiota > Kiritimatiellia > UBA8416 > JAIOPI01 > JAPKCZ01. The sequence goes on from JBLHHU010000012.1 coordinate 6,760, forward strand.
TCGAACTGCGCATCGCGGCCACCATGGCCAACGTGCTGGCGCTTTACCTACGTAAATCCCGCCTCGAGACCGAAGCACGGCAGAAAAACCGCCTCGCGGTCATCGGCGAAGTCGTCGCGGGTCTGGCGCATTGCGCCAAGAACATCCTGATGGGCCTAGACTTCAGCCTAGCCAACGTCAAATCCAACGCGGAAGTCGAAAAGGCAGATAAGGTGTTGCAGAGCATCAATGTTCTGGAAGCGCAGAAGCAACGGCTCTCCAATCTCGTCCAGGACATGCTCAACTATGCCAAGGAGCGTGTTCCCGAGCGGACCAGCACCAATCTGACCAACGTTTTTGGTGAAGCCATTAGGCCCTACACGTATCATTTCAAGGCCGACAAGATTCGCCTCGAACTCGACATTGCGCCGGACCTTCCCCGTGTTCAGGCTGACGAAAACGCCTTGTTGCGCGTCTTTCTGAACTTGATCACCAACGCCATCGACGCGCTGGACGGATCTGACGAAACATCCGAAAAACAGATCCATGTATCCATGAAACCGGAATTGCACGCCAATCAGGTGATCATGACCTTTCGCGACAATGGCACGGGCATTCCCGAAAGTGACCAGGCGCGTATTTTTGACGTGCTCTACAGCACAAAGGGCTCAAAAGGGTCTGGCATCGGACTCGCGGTCGTAAAAAAGATCATTGTCGAACATGGTGGAAATATTGACGTGGTCTCAACACCTGGTAGCGGCACAACCTTCACTATTTGTCTTCCGATCGAGTACCCAGCAAACGCCCCTACCCCGTCTGCTACTTGACGATCGGGCCACCATTGTGTAAGCCCTTTCGACTCGAAACGCGACCATGACGCCCTTATTACATTGTGGGTCTCGGACGATTCCGTGATCAGACCCCTTAACGGAGACGACAGTACATGACCAAAGCATCCGACCTCAAACGCGGCAACATCGTGAACCTGAATGGTGCTCCATGTATTCTCGAAGCCGTCATGATTCAGACGCCCTCAGCGCGCGGCGGCGCCAGCATCTACAAACTGCGTTTTCGCAACGTCGTCACAAAGCAGAAAGAAGACCGGAGCTGCAAAGGCGATGAAGCCTTTGAGGGCGTGGCATTCGAGAAACGCGAAGTTCAGTTCTCCTACGCTCAGGCCGACACCTACACCTTCATGGACCTCGAGGATTACAACGAGTTCGTATTGAACGCCGAGGACATCGAGCATGAACGCCAATTTCTGGTTGAAGACATGGAAGGCATCACCGCTTTGATCAGCGATGGTCGTGTGCTGGCCATCGAAGTTCCGGATGTCGTCGAACTTGAAATCAGCGAGACGGGCCCATCCATCAAAGGGGCATCCGCCACATCGCGCACGAAACCGGCGACGCTGAGCACCGGATTTATTGTTCAGGTGCCAGAATATCTATCCACAGGCGAAACGGTGCGCATTGATACCGGCACGGGAAAATTTCTGTCTCGCGCATGATCCAATCGCGGCGCGAATCCGGAGTTTCCCCTTGAGATACGCTACGTTCAGGATTAGTCTTCTCTTAGCGAACAGGGGACGTTCACTTTGAAAATGTGCAGTAACGGAAAACAAGGAAACGAGACGTGAAAAAACACCTCCTACGTGCAGCCTTGCTCATGATTTGTGCCGGATCGGCGAGCGCCCAGCTCAAAGACACGTACGTCGTTGCACGCGAATCGAATTTTGACGGATCTGAAGTGATCGCCGTCATGACCGAGAAAGATTTCCGCGAGCGAGACAAAGAACTGCGCAAAGAAGGCTTTATGGCGACGCGCGCACGAACCATGGCCAGCAAGGCCTGGGACGCGGACAAAGACAAAGATGGTCGACTCCCTGCGTCTTTGATCAAAACGCGACGCATCACCAAAGCCGGTCGCTCCTATAGAGAACGTGACGACGCCGAGGAATACGCCGCGAAACTCGACATGCAAGCCGATAAGAAAGCGGAAGAAGTCGCGAAGGCCGATAAGCGACGCGATGCACGGCGAATCAATAGCCAAAGCCAAACAACACGAACCGGCGGAGGAAACAGACAGAGCGCTTCCTACCAGGCGTCTCAGAAACGGCTTAAGGAACGGCGCAAAGAACGTCTGGAGACAGAAAACTTTCGAGAGGAAGAGCGCGATGCAGAGCGCGATGCGATGCAAGCGGATGCGATCACGGTCTACGAAGCGCAACTTGAGATTATCAAGAACCCTCCTCCCAAAGACGGGGCCGCGCGTTAACCAGGCATGACTGATTCGCCCAATACGCCAGAAGAGAACGCGATCCCGGATCGTTCGGTTCAGGCAGGCGAACGCCCTCCTCGATTGGCGATTCCCGGGCGGGCCGACGATGCAAATCCGCTTAATCGTATGGACACGACCGAGGCCGTGCGCAGCCCCGACCCCGTCGGAGATCAAAAGATCTCCGACGCATTTCAGCGCTCCCTAAAAAAATCGACCACAAAGAAGCGACGCGAGCTTTTCAAAGGAACCGGAAAGCGGGCGACGTTCGACGTTCAATTGGATCGTCACGAAGCCAAATACATTGTCCCCATCGACATTCTTCCCGAGATAAGAGCGTTTATCAGGCCATTCTGCGAACCGGATGCGAACGGCAAGGGCAATCCACCCCAATACACCATCAACACGCTGCAGCTCGACTCGCCTGATCTGGCGCTGCACTACGCCAAGTATCACGAATCGCTGAATCGCTTTAAATTGCGCGTACGCACCTACGGCGAGCCCGGTACAAGCAAAGTCTTTCTCGAAGTAAAACGTAAAATCAACCAAACCATCGTCAAATCGCGTACGTCTATCCCCTTTGAAGCATGGGAACGTGACCTACTGTACAATAAAGACCTAAAGCTCGACTTTCGATCAACCAAAGAAGAAGAAGGCTTTCTTGATTTCGCACGCTTGACCCGGCAACTCGGCGCCATACCTACGGTTTGGCTGCGCTATGTACGCGAATCCTATTTCAGCCGCATCGACAGCTATGCGCGGGTCAGCTTTGACACCAAGCTCGTGTATCAGCCGGCTTACGACTGGGATTCTTGGGGACGCGGCAGCCGATGGATCATTCTGGACTCCTCTCTTGAGCAAAACCACCTTTATGATTACTCCGGTGTCATTCTCGAACTCAAAACACTGAGCGACACGCCGCGATGGATGATTGATCTCGTCATGCACTTTGACCTTGTACGATGCGGCAACTGCAAATACTCTAATGCGATTTGGGCTGAGTCCATATTCCGCGGCACCCCCGACTTGCCCATGTATTCGAGTGAGTTGTTTAAGCATCACTATTGATGCTCACTAAGGCTGGGCGAAAGCTAACTGCATGGACGAACTACTAACCACTTTCAATTCGGCAAAGGGCGTCAGCGGCGCAGAAGTGGTTTGTGCCATGGTGATGGCCTACATCCTTTGCTCTGTCATCGCCACCGTTTACCGATGGACCTTCCAAGGCCTCTCCTATTCCCGTTCATTCGTGCATGCACAGGTCCTGGGCGGCATGATCGTGGCCATGCTAATTATGGCCATTGGCAACAATCTGGCGCGCGGCCTCGGTATCCTAGGCACACTGGCCATTGTCCGATTCCGTACGCCAATTCGTGACACGCGTGACATGATTTTCCTCTTTGCCGCTCTTGGCATCGGCATCGCCTGCGGCGCCCAGACCTACATTGTCGCTATTCTTGGCACAATCTGCATCAGCATTGCCGTCGTACTCCTGCATTGGTCGCCCTTTGCATCACGTCGTGCACACGACGGCCTGCTCCGCTTCACGCTGCCCATGAATTCACCCAGCGAAGATTTAATCAAATCAGTCCTGCAGGAGACATGTGCCTCGTTCGCGTTGATTGCTATGCGCGAAGCCGTGCAGGGGGATATGATGGAGTACTCCTACCAGATCCGCTTGCTAGACCCCTCTTATCAGTCAGACGTCATTGACCGCCTGCACGAAATTGACGACGTCGCCGGGGCAAACTTACTCCTGCAACGCACCACCGTGGAACTTTAACAGACAACACATCGGAACAATCCGTGTCACTGCGAGATCAAAACACATTTCACCGCCCAAAGGCCATTTGGCACCCGCGCATGATGTTGCGCCGCCTGCTGAACAGCTGGCCTTTTTTCGTCTGGCTCGCAGGTATCGCGCTTGTCGTCGTCCTCTTCGAACACACCGGCACCGTCAATAGCTTTAACGGCGTCGTGGAAACGGTCGAAGAACCCATCGCGCCTCTCGAAACCGCGCGCGTCCTGCAAATCAACGCTCGTGAGGGACAACGTGTCAACGCCGGTGACATCCTCGCCAAGATGGATACCACCCTGATCGACGCACGCATCGCCATCGAGCAAGCAGAAATCGCCGAAGCCGCAGGCTCTCTCCATGATTACCAACAACGCCTGCTTGAATTCGTGCGCGACTTCGAAGACTCCGTTCAAGACGCCGCCTTTGATCTCGAAAACCAAGCATGGAACCAGCGCCGTGATGAGGCAGAGTTGGCCGCCCTGCACGGTATTTACGAAGATTTCAAAGTATTGCGTGACCAAAACCTGATTGGTGAACGCGAATTGGCCAACATCCGCCCACGCATTGTCGCACTCGAACAGACCGTTAACGCCTACTCCTCGATTATCGCGTTGCATTCCAACCGCCTCGTCAACGCGCATGAGGACCGCAGCGAGATGCAGCGCATGCTGCTAAGCAGTGCCGGACAAGAGAGCGCAAGCGATGACATACATGAAAGCCTACTTGCCGCCATCATTGAGCGTTCTGAGGCCACCAAGGCGATTTTCGAGACGATTAATGAACGACGCAACTTGCAACTCGATAACTACATCCTGCGCGCAGCGCGCGACGGTATCGTCTCGCGTGTTTTCCATCGACCCGGAGACGTTGTCCAGGCAGGCGACGCGGTTTTACGTGTCGTCGAAGAAAAACCACAGCGCGTGATCGGCTTTTTGCCCGAAGTGTACCTGGGCGAAATCAACGCAGGTGACGAAATGCGTATTTGGGAAATGTCGCGGGCATCGGTCAGCTATCCGTCAACCGTTCTCGCCATCGCCCCAGAAGTGCGAGCCTTGCCGGGACGCGTCAGTCCGATTCGCGACCAAGGCGTGCGTGGACGCAATGTTATTATGCAGATCAACGGCGAGCACCACCTTGTACCGGGACAAACGGTGCGCATCACACTGGAATCCATACCGCTTTCAGAGCGCGTCATAAATCTGTTTCGGTAAACAGATACACACTCTGATGTTGCGAAACCTGGCGGTATAAGGTATTTCATCCCCAATGCAAAGCCCCTCCCCATTTCACGCGCGGCGATCTTGCGGACTGCTTACGCTCGCCGCGATGACCTGTACCATGTTGCTGTCCTCATCGTGCACGCGCCTGAACCCCAACCTTGTATCCAGACTCGAGGGCGTCAACGAGGTCGCAGGGCGACAACTGCCCAGAAAACACACGGGCGCCCTGTCCGCCGAACAAGCTATTGAAAGAGCCATTTCACGAAGCACGCGTGTTCTTGAACTAGTGACATCCGTTGACATTGCCTCAAAAGAACGCCTCGCAGCGCGCGATCTACGCGACCCCGAACTTCGACTTTCCTATGGCGAAAGCGATGGGGAATCCGTTCGCGCTACACAGTCCACCGATACGGAGCTCGCAGGGATTACGGGTCTCGGCACCGAAACGGGCACGATTGAAAACGAAGGCAGCCAATACCGTGTTGGTCTTCGCTTCTTTATCCCAAACCCTTTTGAGCGACGTGCACGTGAATCCGCACAGACAGCTGACATCTACGCCCGCGTCGCCGACCTCTATCAGGCACAATGGGATATCGCGATCGACGTCCGAAAGCTTTTTGCCACCGTCCGCTATCTCGAAGAAGACATTGCGACACTAAGCAAACTCACGGGCGTTTACTCCGATGTGCTCGAGCGCGAACGGAGTAGACTCGATAAAGGCGTCGGTGGTTTGAACGACGTCATGACAGCCTCGCGTCGATTTCTCTCCGTCCTTTCCAGTCGCGATCAACTCATCAGGGAACAGGAAGCCCGTCTTCGCGACCTCGCGCTGCTCGTCTCCGTTTCCGCGTCGTCCATACAGCTCACGCCAGACGATGCGCCATTGGACACCGACACCGTTTACAACTGGCAAACGGCCCAACTGGTGACCCTTGCAACAGCGCATCGTGAAGACCTCATCGCCCGCGCTTGGCTCACGCGCGCCGCTGAAGCGCGCCACAAAGAGTCCCGTTCCGCAAACGTGCCCTGGCCTAGCCATGTGCAAGCCAGTTATAGCGAAAGCGAATCCGAAGGAACGCGCTCATTCAATGGCAGCGACCTCGATCCAACTCGAAACCGAATACAAAACTCACAGAGTTCCAGCACCGACGACGGCGATGGCGAGGCTTGGCGAATTGATGCCGCCATCAGTCTGCCGATATTCTCATGGGTCAGCCATGCCAGCGACGTACGCGAAGCCGAATTACGGCAGGCGCGTGCACTCGAAGCCCACACCATCGACCGTGTGCAGCGCGACGTCGAACATGCGATTGAACGGGTTCGATCAGCGCATGAAGCCAAACGTCGATTCGATGAGCAGACGCAGGCCTTGATTGACGAGATTCGCCGTACGGTCGACAAGGGCGCCATCGCCGTGCTCAACGACGTGGATGTCGCCCGCCTGAAAGAAGAATTACTCAACGCACGTCGCACACGTCAACGCGCAGCACACGACCACACCTTGTCCCTGATTCAACTCGAGAAGGCAATGGGACTTCGACTGGAGACCATTGGCGCTAGACTTGATGGCATCACACGCTGACGCGACCAGTTTCTGTGGACACGGCCCACTCTCAATGACAGGGTACGGATGCACGAGTAGAAAACCGGCGGAGCCCGCCGGGCTCCAATGGAGTTTTTCACCCCACGCTGTTCACAGGGGACTGACCTAATTTATCCACTTTGGAGCCCGGCGGGCTCCGCCGGATCTTTCTGGCTTAAGGTACGGTTCCTAAATCTAGTCACGCTAAGTGAAAGGGGTGTCAACTTTTTCCGGGCTGACTCAGGCACAACGAGACGAGCCTAAACGTCAAGCGTTCGGAGGAACGCGAGTAAGTCCTCGCGCGTGTCTTCACGTTCCAATCCGAAAATGAGATTGGTTTTGATGAAATCCAATTTGTTGCCAACATCATAGCGCTGACCATCCATGCGCAACGCATAGCCGTCGCGTTCACGCAAAAGCAATTGAATGGCATCCGTCAGTTGGATTTCCCCACCTTTGCCGCGGGGTGTTCGTTCAAGCGCGTCAAACATACCACCCGGCAGGATATAGCGTCCCGCAATGATCATGGACGAGGGTGCATCCTCAACAGCAGGCTTTTCGACCATCTCGGTAATACGAAACGTGTCCGGCGCCACCTCATCGCCACCGACGACGCCAAACGCGGAGACTTGATCAGCCGGAATCTCCTGAACACCGACCACGGTCTCACCGTACTGCTGATACACATCAAGAAGCTGTTTCGTCACGGGACGCGGCCCGCGTGTGATGGTGTCGCCCAGCAACACAGCAAAGGGCGCATCGCCAACATACGACTTGGCACGTAGTACGGCGCCACCTAGTCCGTTGCGATCGTGTTGCCAGACATAGTGGATGTTTGCCATCTCGGCCAGCGCACGCATCGCAGCGAGGGTCGATTCATCCCCCTTCTCGGCCAGACGGTGCTCGAGATTGTCGCTGCGACTGAAATGCTCTTCGACGGCCTGCTTACCTGATCCGATAACGAGCAAAATGTCCTCAATACCCGAAGCCACAGCCTCTTCGACAACGTATTGAATCACGGGCTTGTCGACAACAGGGAGCATTTCCTTCGCCTGGGCCTTCGTGGCCGGCAGGAAACGTGTTCCAAACCCAGCCGCCGGAATGACGGCCTTGCGAACCTGAGGTGCAGTGTTACTCATCAAGCAGCGCTAGCCACTCCTGTACTTGGTGGATGTCACCATCGTCGGTTGCTAACTCAAGGAAGCGACGATAGTGCACACCGGCTTTATCGGCCATCTCGAGGTCGTCATCATAAAGAATACCAAGATTATAATGCACGGCCGCATCATCTTCTTTGATCTGCAACGCCTTCATGAATTCAGACTGTGCGCGCGTGTATTGACGCGATGCCTTGTAGACGCAACCCATGTTATAATGAGCAAAAAACAGCTCCTCGCGATGCCGCGTTTCTTGCGCTTCGAGCAATTCACGCAACTGGCCATTTTCTTCACGGAGCTCGAAAATCTGGCGGTCACGCGGTGTTTGACTGGCGATAAGCGTAGCAGCAGTCATGGGCTTGGCAGCCGCGGGCTTTGATGCGGCGGGCTTCGGTGCGGCAGGGACAGGCGCAACAACACTTTCGGGCAACGGTGCTCGGGCAGATTCCACAGCCTTTTCGATGTTCAGAATTTCATCAATCTCATCGGAACGGAGTTCGCCAACGAATAAAGCGGTCGTCGCCACACACAGCGCAAGCGTAACTTTGCTCAACCTTGAAATCATCAAAACCGTCTCCTGATACGCAACGCGTCGTCACGCCCAAACCACCCTCAAATTTGCGATATATCAAAGGCCGGAGCATATCAGTATTGCCACCGCATGCAACACCAAATCCCCTAGGGCAAACGCATCTAACCTCATGTATGGTGATTGCCTCTGAGGTAGGGCCTTTTCTCGAATGAGGAGCTTGCGACGAGTGGGGAAATGGCCCCTCCTGCAACGGGCGGTACGACCAGCACGATCCCGCATGATTAATTTGCCCGCCAGATGCCGTCAGTTCACAATGCAAAACGGGCGAAAACCTAATCCGCCATTCTGACGTTCACACGGTAAAAGGCACGTGATGAGGCGTTTGTGTCGCTCAACTGAATCGCAGCATCATTGCCGGAGCGATTTGTTGCGCCGACGACCGGCACCCAGACGGTATTGCTTGCAAGGACAGAGGCCGTTAACAGGTCGTAGCGCCGTCCGGACACACTATCGAGCGACACATTGGCTCCGGCAGAAACGGCGAGATCCTCAATCCGGAATAACGATTGCACGTCATCCGGATTCGTACCTGCAATGAACTCCTCCCGGTTCGAGAAATTGTCGCCATCGCCATCGTCAGTGGGCGATGCACTCGTAACCGAATTGAAATGAAGGACTTCCCACCAGTTCGGTAGCCCATCGTCATCGACGTCATAGACGCCAGAAACATCGACCACCCGCATGCCACTTCCGTGTTGGGCAATGTACGCGGTGTTTCCGTCTTCGGAGAGCGCCACCCCCGTCGCCTGTGGTGCCACGTCGTCGATGAGTTCGTGGAACTCGCTGACGTAAAACACGGACGTCTCCCGACTAACGTCGACGACCTGCAGGCCAACGTTGCGCCCTACAAGGAAGGCCGTAGTGCCGTCCGGAGACATCGCCACATCGGCGAAACTCTCTCCGCGCTGAGGATCGGCATAGCCGCTAAGCAAGGTGGGTGCAGCGGGATTCGTCACACTGATCACATGAAAAGCCTCATCACTGTTCCCCTCCCCTCCAACAGCATAAGCAATGCGACCGTCGGACGAGAGATGCACACCGGTGAAGCCGCCACTCCCCGGCGGACGCGTAAAGTGACCGACCTGTGTGGGACTAGGCGGGTTTGTCACCGACAGGATGACCAGCCCCCCGTCCTCCGCCGCGACATACAAGGTCATGTCGTCGTCGGACAGCGCAAGGCCGGCCGCATTGTGCCGATTACTGAAGACATTCTGATACTGACCCACGAGCACCGGCAAGGCCTCGTTCGTCAGACTCACCACCTGTATTCCGTCTGATTCGTCAGCGACGAAAGCGAAACGTCGGTCTGAGGTGACGGCCACATCCCGAATCCGCGCCCCCCCATCACCGTACGTACCGAGTTGCGCCGGCGCACCGGGATTGTCCAGCGCGACAATCTTCATACCGCCGAAAAAACCGACCAAGTAGGCCCGGCTGTGATCATCCGAAAGCGAGACGCGGTCTCCCGAAACGTCGTTCTCAGCCAACCGTGACACGAAGGCGGGGGCCACGGGATTGGTGACCCCGATCACCTGGAAGTTCTTCTGGAATCGCGATCCTGCAACGCAAACGTTTGAGCTGCCGGAAAGCAGAACAACATCCGACGCATCAATACCCGTCGTAAAAGCCCCCAACAGACTTGGGGAGCCCGCCGACGCCGCGAGAGGTGTCAGCAACAGCACGACCGCGCTAATGCGGGAAAGGCAGGGCGCAATCGTCAATGGCTTGCGACATCTCACCACTCGTCACCTCGCGGTCAGTTTATTGCTGAAGCAAGAAACCCGAAAAATAAGTATGGTAGCTACTCCCGCTCAGAACGGAGGTACCCTTGTGCGAGTGTCCAACATAGACTTCAACCTGGTCGCCCGACGTCAATTGGACCTCGCGTGTCACGTTCATGGACTGGGATTGCCCCTTCCTGAAACGCGTCACATCCACGGCCAACCGGTTGGTGGAGTTGTGCATCAAAACGAGCTTACCGAGATAGGCAGGATCCGATTTCGGCGGGCCTGGCGGGTCCAGCAGAATCTGCGCCGTCAGACGATAGAACCCAGTTACGGGAGCGACGAAGCGATCGTTGCCCAAATCGAAAGTGCTGGCCGTGTCATACTCTTCGGCACGCCAGAACACCATCTTCTCGCCGTTGGTGCCGATATTCTGATTCAATCCGTCACGATGGACATGAAAGGCCACATTCGTCGTGGAATTCACATGCAAGGGTTCCGGACCGGGATTGATCACGGCAGCTGTTTTGGAATCACCCACCAGGCGATGCGCGACGGCCGCCTCCTCCGCGTACTGTGCTTTGAACGCGTACGCAACGGTCACGAGGCGATCGCGCGGGACCAGACGCTGCCCGTCGACTTCAACCTCGAGATAGGTCATCGGCGTCGTATGAAAAATACCGCCATCCAGCGCGGCCGCGGCACCGATGTAAACCGAATAGAAGCCGTCCACAACGGTCACCGCCTGTGTCTCGACAAACAACGGCTGCCCACCCTCGACAACATCATAAATCCGGAACACGAGGTCAATGGTGGCACTAACGGGCGCGTCCCCAACGACGAGTCGGCCCTGGTAATGAATCTGAGCGGGAACCTGAGCATGCGCCAGCGTCATGCAGCCCATCAGGGCCAAGGCCATACACGCGACTTGCCAGCGTTTACGAATAATTGATTTCTGCATTATTTCTCCTCAATCTCTACGCTATAAAATCGTGTGCTTGTATCACTGCTTTCGTCGTCGAACGAATATCGCGCCGTGCCCAGAGCGCCGGCTTCACGTTGCATACGCCCCGGGGTATCGACCGTGCCCAGGCCGGGAAGCACACCTGCGCTCCGCACCCGATACGTCCAGTCGGGGTGGCCGATCCAAGAGAGGCGCACATGGCCGGATGCCGTGGTCACAATATCAGAAATTCGTATCTGGCTCGTCGAATCGAGCGGGTCGGTCCCGGAGAGTACTTCCTGGCCATCGCCCAGACCATCGCCGTCCGTATCGGCCGTTCCGAGGTCCGTCACCCCGCGTCCGGATTCGAGGTCGCCCGCCAACTCATCGCGGTCCGTCAGACCGTCGTTGTCGTTGTCCGCATCGCTTTCGTCAGCAAGACCATCCGCATCCGCATCAAGATCCGGCCGCCAGACGTGCGTCCGCAACGCGCCACTGAAATTCTGAATCCGGCCGTCTGCGGATGCCATATTGGCGCTTGTTCCCCCAATACAGGCATGATGCACGGATTCACCAAGAACCGTCTGCCCGCCGCCGGAACTGAAGGTGGGACGCACCACGGTCGCCGTGCTCAATGGGGCCGCATGGACCACCGAAACATACGGCAGCGAAAGACTCGCGCACGAGAAAACCAAGAAGTTTGTCCAAAAACGAATCAAAAGACGGCCCTTTTTACAAAATCGAATCTCTTAATCCTTAATTATACCGATTCCGTGGAAATAAATCAAAAGGATAAACAACTGGGGGAAATGTCTTCGTCTGAGAAATGACTGTCTACCCAAACCGGGCCACCTCTTTGCTTTTTTGGAAACAACGAGGGTCATCTTTTAAATTTTTGCATCCAGATGCTGATTGAGACCTACCTCCAGCATCCGCATTCCGGAACCCACGACCAGTGCATCACGGGGACAAGGGAAAAAACACTGTTTCTATTCACTGCTTGGTGGCTTGCTCTGGTCAACCAATCTGCTTGTGTTTTCGGCGATGCGAAAGAGTACGATGATCATCTCGCACCAGATTCTCACAAAAAACACATAGAGAAGAAACACGATGGGCGAGAGAAGGAGGAACAGAATTCCTTTACCCGCGCCAGCAGTGAACCCGCCAATGATCAACGTAAACGTGCCGATTGCAGCAAAGACAATCCCTATGACAAAAAGAACCTTTATAAAACGTGTTGTCACAAATTCCGTGAACGACAGATCAAAAAGCATTCCGAATGAACCTTTGCTTGCCATAATGAACTCCTTGGTTAGTGATGTCTCGCGATACGCTTCAATTTTCACTTTCTCGCACGCCGAGTCAACGTTCCTTCATCGACGTTCTTTCTGGAACGTGGCCCTAGACCGCCAGTCCAGGCTTTCGAGCATGCGATCCACACTCCGTTGGCCACATACATTAAGGGGAGTGCAGGCAAATGACCTAATTAAGGGCAATTCCATGACAAATTTTAGCCGTTTTCGCGATTTCTAATCTCTCGGCATCGATTTTCACTTGTCTTTCTGCGTTTTGGGTGAAGTTTAACTTGTCACATACGATCATGTACGATAGGTTTTAATCAGAAACGCGCAGACTCAATCATGAATATGCAGCAAGACTCCATCCATTTGGCCGCCGAACGGCAAGAACGCATCCACGCCTTAATCACAGAGCGTGGCACGCTACGCGTGGACGAATTGGCCGACATTCTTTCCGTATCATTAGCAACCATCCGCCGCGACTTGCTCGAACTGGATCGACGTGGCCTCGTCAAGCGCGTGCACGGTGGCGCCATGAGCGTTCGTAACCGCGTCGTTGAACCCATGTTCGACGACAAGACCTCCATAGCCTCGGCCGAGAAACAAGCCATTGCCGCCGCCGCGTATCACGACATTGAATCCAGTGACACGATCTTTCTGGACGGCGGCAGCACCATCCTCGCCCTCGCCCGCCTGTTACAAGGACGCGACGACGTTAAAGTGGTCACCAATTCACTTCGCGTCGCCACCCTGCTTGCAGGCGGCGGACCACGATTGATTTTGATCGGCGGCCAATTACGGCACCTCAGTCAGACCTTTGTCGGACCGCTCACCGAGCCCATCCTATCCGAATTACATGTGGATAAAGCCTTCATGGGTACCATCGGGCTTTCGCTCGACGCCGGACTCACCACCACCGACGCCGATGAAGCCTTTACCAAGAAGCGCGTGATGCGTTGCGCGAATCGCGTGCTCCTGCTTGCCGATGCCAGCAAGATCGGCAAAGTCGCTTTCGCGCACGCCGGCGATATCGCCGACCTCGATGTGTTGATCACCGATGACGGCATCGATCAACCGACCCGTGAATCCATTGAAAACAATCACGTCGATATTATTTGTGTCACCCCCGGAACACCACATCGAACACCACGTCAAACAGCGATAAATCATCTAGCGCAACCCGCTTAAAAGGAGATCCCATGGCCATACCCGTCATCATGCCGCGACAAGGACAGTCTGTTGAGAGTTGCATTCTCGTCGAATGGCTCGTCGCCGTCGGCGACAGCGTCACCGCAGGACAGTCACTCGCCAATATCGAAACCGACAAAGCCGTTTTTGAGGTCGAAAGCCCAGAAGCTGGCACCATCCTGAATTTCTTTTTTGAACCGGGCGACGATATCCCCGTGCTGACAACCATCGCCGCCATGGGCGCTGCCGGCGACGACGGCGCTGCACTCAGCCCGAACGCTACCGCTGCACCTGCAGCGGCGGCCGAAGCACCCGCCGCCGAACCCGACGCGCCCGCCGCTGCGGAAACGCCTGCGCCTGTCGACACCCCGGCTGCTGCAACTCCTGCCCCTGCTGCCACGGGCGGCACATTGACCGGTGTCAGCCCGCGTGCACGTCAGCGCGCCGCTAAATCGGGTCTCGATCCACAGACCGTTCAAGGCACTGGCCCCGCTGGCCGTGTCATTGAGCGCGATGTTGTGGCCGCCATCGCTGCCCATCCAGGCATTTCCGGCGTCGCCGCCGATGCGATAGCCGCCGGAGCAGGCCAGGCCCCTGCCGTGGGTAGCGGACCCGGTGGACGTGTGTTGTCTAAGGACATCACAACAGGGGCCCCTGCCCCGGCCGCCGCCAGCGCCGCCGCGCCCGTTGTTGCGACCGGCGAAACAGTCACCATTCCGGTGACCGGCATTCGCAAGATCATCGCCGAACGCATGCGCAATTCGCTCGCCACGACCGCGCAGCTCACGCTGAACATGTCCTTTGACGCGACGGCCGTACTTGCCTACCGCAAAAGTGTCAAAGCGCATGCGGAAGCATTGGGATTGCCCAACATCACGCTTAACGACATGGTCGTCTTTGCCGCTGCCCGCACGCTGACACGGCATCCGGAACTAAACGCGCATTTCTTAGGTGATCGCATCGTGCGATATCCGCATGTAAACATCGGCATCGCCATGGACACGCCACGCGGTCTGATGGTGCCTGTTCTGAACAATGCGCATGCACGTTCGCTGAGCGACATTTCCCTCAGCATCAAACCCATCGTCGAAGACGCTCAGAAGGGCACCATCAACCCGGACATGCTGCAGGGCGGCACGTTTACGATCACCAACATGGGCATGCTGGGCATTGAAAGCTTCACCCCTGTTTTGAACGCTCCCGAAGTCGCCATTCTCGGTGTCGGCGGGCTGTTCTTGAAGCCCGTCGCGAAAGACGGCGACGTCGCCCATGTTCAGGCGATCAACCTCAGCCTGACGATCGATCATCAGGCCACGGACGGTGCCCCCGGCGCACGTTTCCTAAAGGACCTGTGCACGATGCTGGAAAACTTCGAACTCGCGTTGGCCTGAGGCAACGCACCCAGACGACCCCTGACGTAACAGAAAGACAGACAACATGACTTACGATCTCATTATCATCGGAGCGGGACCGGGCGGTTACATCGCCGCCGAACGCGCTGGCGCTGCCGGAAAATCGGTTTTGCTCATTGAAAAGGCCGAACTCGGAGGCGTTTGCCTCAACTGCGGTTGCATCCCATCGAAGACCTTGCTCAACGCCGCCAAGCATTACTACTACGCGGTTCACGGCTCCGCCTATGGGGTTGATGTTGAAGGTGCGTCCTTTAACCTGGGTTCCGCGCAGGCACTCAAAGCGGGTGTCATGGACACCTTGCGCAAGGGCATTACCGGCCTGATGAAACGCTTCAAGGTCGACGTCGTCAAAGGCAACGCCGTGATTGACGGTCCCGGACGTGTGCGCGTCGACGAAACGGTTTACACGGGGACGAACATCCTGATTGCGACAGGGTCTTCACCCGCCGCCCCACCGATCCCCGGTGCGGACTTGCCGCATGTCGTTAACTCGACCGGCATTCTCAATACGGAAACACTGCCGGAGCGACTCGTCATTGTCGGTGGCGGCGTGATCGGCTGCGAATTCGCCTGCGTCTTCGGATCCATTGGTGTCCCTGTCACGATCATCGAAATGTTGCCCGAAATCTGCCCCAACGTGGATGCCGATCTGGCCAAGATGCTGCGCGAGGAACTGAAAAAGAAAAACGTGACCGTGCACACCGGCGCACGCGTCGAATCGATAAATGCAACCGACGTCACCTTCTCCATCGACGGTGCATCGCAGTCCGTCCCTGCCGACAAAGTCCTCGTGTCAACCGGTCGTGTGCCGAACGTCGACGGCATGGGCTTTGAGAGCATCGGCCTCGACTTTGATCGCCGCGGCATCCGCATCGACGATCGCTGCGCCACCAACGTTCCGGGCGTCTACGCCATTGGCGATGCCACCGGTCGCACCTGGCTGGCGCATTCCGCATCACGTATGGGTGAAGTGGTGGTTCACAACATTCTCGGACGCGATGACCGCATGCGCTACGACGCCATTCCGGGCGTGATTTACACCAATCCCGAAGTGGCCACGGTTGGCCTGACGGAAGCCGAAGCCAAAGAACGCGGCATCCCGGTTAAGACCGGCAAGATGCCCATGGGCGCTAACGGCCGCTTTTTGGCTGAGCACGCCGACGGTCGCGGCATGGTCAAAGTGGTGGTCAACGCCGAGACGCGCGCCCTGTTAGGCGTACACATGATCGGCGGGGCCTGCTCGGAAATGATTTTTGGCGCTGCCGCCATGATCGAAGCTGAACTCCGCGTCGACGAGATTGAGGACATGGTATTCCCCCATCCCACGACATCAGAAATTATTCGCGACACGCTCATCGGAATGCATTGAACGAATCGAAACATAACGAACCCAAAAGCAAAGGAACATTATGCCAAAGGTAGACATCGTAGACCCAAAGGTTGAGCGCAAGGCGCGCAAGATCCAGATCCCTGACATATCCCTGAACCGCTATCGCACCAAACTGGAACGCGAGACCGAGCGCTACGGAAAAAAAGCCATGCTCGAGATTCTCGACGACATGTTGCTGATTCGTGAATTCGAAACGATGCTTAACGTCATCAAGATTGAAGGCGTTTACGAAGGCATTGAATACGACCACAAGGGACCGGCCCATCTGTCACTGGGACAGGAAGCCGCTGCCGTCGGCCAGGCCTTCTTGCTGACGATTGACGATCACATTCTTGGATCGCATCGCTCACACGGTGAAATTCTCGCCAAAGGCATGTCCGCCATCCACAAGTTGGATGATGACGCATTGACCTACATCATGGAGAACTACATGGATGGCGAGTGCCTCGCAAACATCGAGAAGCACTCCTCCGGAAGCGTCAAAGACTTGGCCACCGACTTCCTCGTTTACGGTTCACTGGCAGAAATTTTTGGACGCAAGGCTGGCTTCAACCGCGGCATGGGTGGTTCCATGCATGCCTTCTTCACGCCATTCGGCATCTTCCCCAACAACGCTATTGTCGGCGGATCGGCTGACATTGCAGCCGGCGCGGCCCTGTTTAAGAAGGTCAACCGTCAGCCGGGTATCGTCATCGCCAACATTGGTGATGCATCGATGGGCTGTGGCCCAACATGGGAAGCAATGAACTTCGCGGGCATGGGTCAGTACTCACGCCTCTGGGATGAAGAATTCCGCGGCGGATTGCCAATCATCTTTAACTTCATGAACAACTTTTACGGCATGGGCGGCCAGACCGCTGGCGAAACCATGGCCTACGATGTTCTGGCACGTGTTGGCGCGGGCGTTAATGCGGACGCCATGCATGCGGAACGCGTTGACGGTTACAATCCGTTGGCCGTTGTCGACGCCATTCGTCGTAAGCGCAAAATCATCGAAGAAGGCAGCGGCCCTGTCCTGCTTGAAACGGTGACCTATCGCTACTCCGGCCACTCCCCATCAGACGCCTCCTCCTACCGACTGAAAGAAGAAGTCAGCCTCTGGCAGGAACAGGATCCGATTGAATGGTACGCCGAAGAATTGATCTCGTTGAAGCTGCTCACCCGCAAGGGCCTTGAGGCGAAACGCGAAAAAATACGAGACATTACAACGCGTGCCTGCCGCCTGGCATCCGACATCGACATCTCACCACGTATCGAACCGGAATTCATCGACACCGTGATGTTCTCGAACCAAAAACGTGAACGGATGGACGACCGCAAGCCCGAGGTACTGATCCCGCTTGAGGATAACCCACGCGTGCAGGCCATCGCCAAGAAATCACGTGCTGGCATTGTGGACGGCAAACCGGTCTCGAAGAACAAGGTTGTTCAATACCGGGATGCCATTTTCGAAGCGGTCATTCATCGCTTCTATGAAGATCCCACCATGGTCGCCTACGGCGAAGAAAATCGGGACTGGGGTGGCGCATTTGCTTGCTATCGCGGACTGACCGAGGCCCTGCCTTATCACCGCCTCTTCAACTCCCCTATTTCGGAAGCCGCCATCGTCGGTACTGCTGTGGGATACGGACTCGAAGGCGGTCGCGCACTCGTGGAACTCATGTATTGTGACTTCTTGGGACGCGCTGGTGACGAAGTCTTCAATCAGCTGTCCAAGTGGCAGGGTATGTCCGGCGGATTGCTGGAAATGCCTGTCGTGCTGCGTGTGTCTGTGGGTTCCAAATACGGCGCCCAGCACTCACAGGACTGGACCACGTTGGTCAATCACATCCCCGGACTCAAGGTGGTCTTCCCGGCAACACCTTATGATGCAAAAGGCATGCTCAACACAGCACTGGCCGGCACCGACCCGGTGATCTTCTTCGAAAGTCAGCGCCTGTACGACATCGGCGAACTTTTCGAAAAGGAAGTACCTACAGGTTACTACGAAGTGCCTTTCGGACCGCCAGCCAAACGTCGTGATGGCGCGGACATGACGCTGATCACCATCGGCGCCACGCTCTATCGTGCGCTTGAAGCAGCAGATACGCTGGCGGAGAAGCACGGCATCAACTGCGATGTGTTTGACTGTCGTTCCATCAACCCGCTCGACTACGATCCGCTCGTGGAGTCGATCCGCAAAACCGGGCGCGTGGTGGTGAGCTCGGATGCCTGCGAACGCGGTTCCGTTGCACAGATGATTGCTGCGAACCTCGGCCAGCTTGCGTTTGATTACCTGGATGCACCGCCCGTTGTTGTTGGCTCACGCAACTGGATCACACCCGCTGCGGAGATTGAAGAATCCTTCTTTCCGCAGCCGGAATGGATCATCGACGCCATTCATGAACGCATCGTTCCGTTGCCCGGCCACACGCTGAGCACGAACCCAACGCTAGGTGAAATGAGTCGACGTAATCGTGACGGCGTCTAAGCGACGCCCACAACATTAAACACAACGCGCCAGACCGCACATCGCGATCTGGCGCGTTTTTTTGTGAGTCGCCCAAGGATACAAATCTGTAACGTTTTATTTAAAAGAACAAATATGTATCCAAAAGATGTGCAACCGAAATTCGACACACAGCCTACGCCAAAACGCAACATACTGAAAGAAAACCACTTACAACAACGGAAAGCGCAACAAATAAGTATGGCACAGCCCTTGCTTAATTCTTATAGTTCTTGGCTACTGTTGACATGCGTATTTCCAGCCCATCAAAGGCTGAAGACGCATCTCAAGACGGGTTTGAACCCCATATTTTTTGAAACCATAAATAGACAACCATCCAACACGGAGTAACAGAAAATGAGCGGTAACACTGCACGGCTTGCAGCAATCAGCGAGATTGCGAACGCAGAGAACGTATCGAGCACCTTCGACTATACCAACGAACCCACCAGCGGCGTGTGGGGCGAAAACGTCTTCAGTTTGACCGAAATGTCCAAACGCCTTCCCAAAAGCGTTTTCAAGTCACTCAAGCAGACAATCGAGACGGGATCGCGTCTGGACATCGATGTTGCTGATGCTGTTGCCGAGGCCATGAAAACGTGGGCGCTCAACAAAGGTGCCACCCATTACGCACATGTTTTTTACCCACTCACGGGTGCCACCGCCGAAAAGCATGACAGCTTCTTCGAACCCGACGGATCCGACGGCACACTGGCCCTCTTCGAAGGCAAAACGCTGGTTCAGGGCGAACCAGACGGTTCCTCCTTCCCTTCCGGCGGCATTCGTCAGACCTTCGAAGCCCGTGGTTACACCATTTGGGATGTCACCAGTCCAGCTTACATCATGGAAAACCCAAATGGGGCCACGCTCTGCATCCCGACAGCCTTTGTGTCGTGGACAGGCGAAGCCCTGGACAAAAAGACACCGGTTCTGCGCTCCATGCAATCCCTTAACACCGCCGCGCAGCGCGTGCTTAAGTTCTTCGGCAACGATGGCGCTTTCGTAAGCTCAACGGCTGGCGCTGAGCAGGAATACTTCTTAATCGACAAGAATTTCTTCTATGCACGTCCGGACTTGATGGCCGCAGGACGCACCCTCTTTGGTGCACCAGCTCCAAAAGGACAGGAATTCGACGACCACTATTTCGGCGTCATTCCGCAGCGCGTGCTGGCATGCATGTTCGAAGTGGAACGCGAACTGTTCAAACAGGGCATTCCAATAAAAACACGTCACAACGAAGTTGCGCCAGGACAGTATGAAGTGGCCCCGGTATTTGAATACGCCAACGTCGCTACGGACCACCAGCAGTTGATCATGACGACGCTGAAATCCGTCGCTGATAAGTTCGGCATGGTTGCCTTGATGCACGAAAAGCCGTTTGCCGGCTTAAACGGCAGCGGCAAGCATTTGAACTACTCGCTGGGCTCAGCCAATACGGGCAACATCTTTGACCCGGGCGACACGCCTTCAGACAACGCACAGTTCTTGCTTTTCTGTGCGGCGATGATTCAGTCGGTCAGCCGTTGGTCGAAATTGCTGCGCGCGTCAATCGCAACCGCAGCCAACGACCACCGCCTGGGCGCCAACGAAGCTCCGCCAGCTATTCTGTCGATTTTCCTCGGTTCGGAATTGGCCGACACCTTTGAAGCGATCGCTGGC
Source organism: Kiritimatiellia bacterium (assembly GCA_047615735.1). Lineage (GTDB taxonomy): Bacteria > Verrucomicrobiota > Kiritimatiellia > UBA8416 > JAIOPI01 > JAPKCZ01. The sequence continues at coordinate 27,467 of JBLHHU010000012.1, forward strand.
GGAAGCTCACTCAAATCGCGACTGTCGCAGCTGCACATTGGCGTCGACGTGATTCCGCCGATTCCAAAGCACTCCGGTGACCGTAACCGCACGAGCCCGATGGCCTTCACGGGCAACCGGTTCGAATTCCGCGCTGTTGGCTCAAGCTTGTCCATCGGTGGCCCGCTGGTCGTGATGAACGCCATCATGTCGGAGTCGTTGAGCGAATTTGCAGACAAGCTTGAAGCCAAAAAGCCAAAAACGCCCGAAGCGCTTGGCAAAGCGATCACAGGCATTATTAAAGCGGTTTGGAAAGAACACTCGAATGTGGTCTTCAATGGCGACGGCTATTCAGACGATTGGCACAAGGAAGCTGAAAAACGCGGCCTGCCAAACTTGAAGACGTCGGCCGACGCCCTGCCAGAGATCCAGAGCAAAGCCACCAAGGCGCTTTTCAAGAAGTTTAAGATTCTGTCGCCGCGCGAGACCGAGTCACGTTACGAAGTGTACGCTGAACAGTACATTTCATCCGTCCGAGTGGAATCCAACCTTGTCGTCAAGATTGCCAATACGATGATCTTCCCTGCGGCAGCCCATTACCAGGGTGATTTGGCATCCACACTACTGACGATGAAGGATCTTGGTCGCGACCTTGAGCATCCAACACTCGATTCAGTGACGGGCCTGATGGTTTCGCTTCAGAAAGCCACAAAAGAACTTGAAGCGCTCAAAGCCAAGGAAGACGACGCTAAGAACATCGCTGCGCATTGCAACTTTGTGCGGGACGAGATCCTGCCCAAGATGCTCGAGATTCGCAAGTATGTCGATGCACTCGAAGGCATTGTTCCAGATGAACTCTGGCCGTTGCCAACGTATCAGGAAATGCTGTTCGTTAAGTAACAGCTTCTTGATACACGGGGTGTTGATCCCCACTCGAAAAGGCCGCACGGTTCCGCCGTGCGGCCTTTTTTCGCCTTCATCGCTTTACGGCTACCAGATGCTGGCGCAGGTCCGAACGGTGGTCCAGCGATTGTCGCAGGAACGCCATTCCTGAATGTAGGCGATGTGCCCCCGAATGCGCGGCTGATAGACGCGGCGATCCTTGCAGAGGCTGATCACCACGGGACCACAGCTGCACTGCGAGCGCAGATGATTGCATGTATCACACCGGTTTTCCCGAACGCGGCGATGTGAACGGTCGTGGCTATTGTAGCGCGAGGTATAGGTCGTGACCCGTCTCGATGTACCACAGCTCGACCCTGAGGAATAGAGCCTTGGTTGGTGATGCCCGCGGCTCCGATATGCGTGCTGCTCAACATAGACATCATTATGGTGGCGATCACCACTGAAGACATGCAACGCAGCCGCTCCCGCCAGAATTTTTCCAGCGGTCGCCCATTCACTATCCCCGGCCTGCGCCATCGGCGTTGCTACCATCTGCGTGGTAACAGCCGCGGCAAGTATCAATATCGTTCCACTTTTCATGACAATTCTCCGCTTTTCGACACCAACCACTGATGTCGTATATGGGTTTGACGGGGTACACGCCGGATTTATTCACAACAAAATTAAAAAAAAAGCTCCTCCGCAGAATCTGTGGGTAGGTAATGGGGTTGTTCTGGTTACTAAACGTGGACGCGACTAGGCCGTTGGACTAAGGGTATCAGAACGAAGTGTGGCGACAATGAATGGGATTAAGTCACAAGCATCCCATTGGGACAAATATTGGCTACGAAAGAAGCGTATTTTCTAATTTTTCTGACGCCATGTGCCCAAGCTGCAT
>JBLHHU010000013.1:0-28576 GCA_047615735.1 Kiritimatiellia bacterium
TTCGGCAGTCACCGACTGCATCTCGAATTTCGCCTGCCGCTCATGCCGGACGCCAGAGGCCAGAGCCGCGGAAACAGCGGCGTGTATACCTTTGGTCGCTATGAAACGCAGATCCTCGATAGTTACGCGCTCGAAGGGCGCGACAACGAATGCGGCGGCATCTACAAGTCCGGTCCACCGCGCATCAACATGTGCGCGCCCCCCCTACAATGGCAAACCTACGACATCGACTTCACGGCACCCGCGTTTGACACGAACGGCGTCAAGAAAACGAACGCGCGTATGACGGTTCTTCACAACGGGGTTAATATTCAGAATGACATTGAGCTGCAGGGATCGACACCCGGCGGCGTCACGCGCGAAGAGGCCGAAAAAGGACCGTTATTCCTTCAGGATCACAGCAATCCGGTACAGTTCCGCAACATCTGGATCGAAGAGAAGTAAGAGCGCGTATTGCGCGGCAGGCCCAGAAAAGGGCACGCCGTGCGAGGGGCCTCCTGGTTCCGCAATTACGCTAAAAGCATTTGCTTGCAACCAACTTGCTAACCGGAAACGCGTCGCACGACGTAGCCATCTACGGAAGCTTCAACACCTCTTTCATAAGGCACCTCCTAAGATGTACTCGGAGTGTAGCAACGCGGCCTGTAGCTGTCTTTAAAAAAGACACGATTTTGAAACTTTTTTTCGCTTTGCGACACGCCTTCAGACGCTTCTGCCCCCTAGTCCCTGCGAGGCAGTACGTTATACCTCGTCGTGCCGCTTGCGGGGTTGATTTTGAGCATCAAAATGTACGCCTTTGAAGAAAATGATTCTCTTCAAAGGGGCAGGCAATTATAACATAGGCAGCATGAGCAAAGATCCCTTCGTACATCTGCATTTGCACACCAATTTCAGCCTACTGGATGGTGCCTGCAAGATCCCCGACGTCATGGACGCTGTTGAAAAACACGGCATGCCTGCCGTTGGCCTGACCGACCACGGCGTCATGTATGGCGCCATCGATTTCTATAAAGCCTGCCAGAGCAGAGGGATAAACCCAATCATCGGCTGCGAGGCCTACATCACGACCGGCAGCCGTTTTGATCGTAAAATCGAGGGCGTGCAGGGCCAAAGCCAGAATCACCACCTCGTTTTACTGGCCAAGAACCGGAAAGGCTACGAGAATCTCGTACGCCTTACCTCCGCGGCGCATCTGGAAGGGTTTTACTACAAACCGCGCATCGACCATGAGCTCATGGCCGAATTCAGCGAGGGCCTAATCTGCATGTCAGGCTGTCTGAGCGGCGAAGTCTACACCGCGCTGTCCGAAGATGACGTCGACAAAGCCACGCAGATCGTTGGGCAACACGTCGACATTTTCGGCAAGGAAAACTACTTCCTGGAAGCCCACAATCACGGTATCCCCAGCCAGACCAACGCCAACCGCTACCTGCTGGAACTGTCCAAAAACTCGGGCCAGCCTATCGTCGCCGCCAATGACGTGCATTACATGGAAAAAGGTCACGCGGATGCGCATGACGTCTTGCTCTGCATGCAGACAGGAACCGTAAAGAGTGATCCGAAGCGGCTACGCCACACGGTGCAGGAGTTCTACTTCAAGTCGCGCGACGAAATGGACGACGTTTTCCGTGAATTTCCCGGATCCGTTGACCGCACCATGGACATTGCCGGCATGTGCAACCTCGAGCTCGAATTGGGCAAGTTGCACTTCCCTACCTACAAAGTGCCAAAGGGCATGACGCAGCTGCAGTTTCTTATCGACCTCAGTCATGAAGGCATCCGCCAGCGCTACCGCGTTGAGGACCCGCGTAACCCGAAAGGCGAACGCGAAAAAGAAATCATGGATCGCTTCGAGATGGAGCTGGGCATCATTGAGCGCACAGGCTTCATCAACTACTTCCTCGTCGTCTGGGATTTCGTAAAGTACGCCCTCGACAAGAACATCCCCGTCGGCCCGGGGCGTGGATCCGGCGGCGGCAGCTTGTTGGCCTACGTGCTTGCCATCACCGCCATTGACCCGCTGCATTACAACCTCATTTTTGAACGATTCCTCAATCCGGAACGCGTGTCCCCGCCCGACTTCGATATCGACTTCTGTCAGGCGCGGCGCGGCGAAGTGATAGAGTACGTTAAGGACAAATACGGCCGCCAGAACTGCGCCCAGATCATCACCTTCGGCTCGCTTGGCGCAAAAAGTGTTATTCGCGACGTTGGCCGTGTGCTCGAAATTCCATATGCCGAATGCGACCGCCTCTCCAAAATGGTTCCAGACGACCCTAAAATGACCCTAAAGAAGGCGCTTGAGCAGAACCCGGAATTCAAGCAGACCTACGAAACCGACCCAAACTGCAAACGCATTCTCGACTACAGCTTTGTTCTGGAAGGCCTCTACCGCCAACCCGGCACACACGCGGCGGGTGTCGTTATCGGCGAGAAACCACTGCACGAAATCATTCCGCTCGCACGGGACAAGAACAAAGAGACCATCACGCAGTACACCATGGAGCCGCTCGGTGATATCGGCCTGCTGAAGATGGACTTCCTTGGGTTGAAAACATTGACGGTTATCCAGGAGGCCATTGACCTAATCAAACGCTTCCATGACGTCAGAGTTGACCTCGATAATCTACCCTACGATGACGCCCCCACTTACGAATTATTAAACAAGGGCGACACGGTGGGCGTGTTTCAGCTGGAAAGTAGTGGTATGCGCGATCTGTTGCGACGCAACGGCATCGACTGCATCGAGGATGTCATCGCCTTGATCGCGCTGTATCGCCCGGGCCCGATGAACATGCTCGACGATTACGTGCAGCGCAAAACGGGCAAAATGAAAGTCACGTATCCGCACCCCTTGCTTGAGCCCGTCCTTAAAGAGACCTACGGGGTCATGATCTACCAGGAACAGGTTCAGAAAGCGGCCAATGTGCTGGCAGGCTACTCACTCGGTGAAGCCGACATCCTGCGCCGCGCCATGGGCAAGAAGAAGGCCTCCGTCATGGACGAGCAGCGCAGCAAGTTTGTGGACGGCTGCAAAACCACGAACAACATTGACGTCAAACTTGCCGGATCCATTTTCGACACCATCGCCCAATTCGCGGGATACGGCTTTAATAAGGCGCATAGTGCCGGATACGCCATCGTTTGCTACCAAACGGCCTATCTTAAGGCCAACTACCCAGTCGAGTTCATGTGCGCCCTGCTTTCGAGTGAAATTGGGAACTTTGACAAGATCCCGACCTTCATCAACGAAGTCGTTGAAATGGGACTACAAATTCTTGGCCCAGACGTCCAACACAGCGGTGTGCGATTTTTGCCTGAAAACACCAACCTGCGATATGGCCTTGCTGGCGCCAAAGGCGTCGGCTCCGGTGCCGCCGAAGAAATTGTGAAGGCACGTGTCGCAGAAGGACCGTTCAAGAGCCTCGTCGACATGGTCTGCCGCGTCGAAAGTCAAAATGTGAACCGCAAAGTACTCGAAAGCCTCGCCCGTTGCGGCGCTTGCGACGACTTGGATGAGCATCGCGCGAAAGTGTTTGGCGGCATCGACTTTGCTATGGCACGCGCCCAATCCACCATGAGCGACCGTCGCACCGGCCAAGGCTCACTCTTCGACCTGATGACGGATGCGCCCGCCGAAGAGTTGACCACGGATCTCCCCGAAGCACCGCGCTGGCATGAATCCTACCTGCTTTCCTGTGAGAAAGAATTGCTGGGCACCTACCTGAGCGGTCACCCCCTCACTCAGCATGCGAGAATACTCAATACCTACGGATTATCCACTCTTCGCGGCGTTGCGGAACTCGAAGACAAAGCCACAACACGCATCGGCGGTATTGCCTCAACAGTCACGCGGCGCATGACCAAAGGCGACCCACCCCGACCGATGGCGATTGTGTTATTCGAAGATCTTGAAACCAACATGGAACTTTTGGTTTTTCCGGAATGCTACGCCGAGTATGGGCACCTGTTGGAGGCCGACACACCTTTGCTGATTTGTGGCGATGTGAACCGTCGCGACGAACAACCGAAAATCGTGGCCCAGGAAATCTACAAACTCGAAGACGCCCCCGCCGCGTTCACCAAACGCATCAGCCTGCACATCCCAGCGGCGACCTTGACCAACGAGAAACTTGACCGCATTAAACGCCTACTCAACACGCACGCCGGCGACACCCCCGTCCGCGTCGTACTGACCTACCCGACCGGCGAAAAGATTCTTATTCAGGTGGATCCCAAGATGAGCGTGAAACCCAGCCAGGCCTTCATTAGCGCATTAGAGAAGGAGGTTGGCGAAAAAGGCATCTTCGTTGCAGCCAATCCTAACCCACTCCGCAAACCCCGCCAAGAGCGCGGAAACGGTCGTTTCCTAAGGAATCCTGCCGCAAAAGCGGGCGCCTAGCCTTTTTTGTCGAAGCGGCAGCACGAATTCTTCTGACATTACGCTTGCCTGCCTCTCGGTTGCCGGATAAAGGTAGAGCTTTGATCAATTGGGGAGCAGTGGGCGAACTGGGGGTGTTTGTTTTCCGGAGAGTGACCATGAAACATCTCAATCGACGCGAAGCCTTGGTGCAGAAAGTTGTTTTTGCACTTCCCGCAACGATACTTGTTTTGGCCGTTCTGGTTTTCATCTATATCTACAGCTTGAACGCCGCCTAGTCGCCTGAGATGCGAACGCGTTTTAGAACGGCATGACACCAAGACACGACCTTTCCCACCCCCCCTGCGAAAAGCCAATCGACGCCCACATTCGTGCTTTACGCGTTGCCACGGATGGGTCAATCTTCCTGAGCACTAATAATTGGGCACACTAATACCCACTCAGAAAGAGGATCATCCTTCATGCGAATCAGAGCCATCACCACATTCTTCATGACCATCGCCGTAGCATCGACCGTGGCCCTTGCCGCTGACGCACCGATCAACACCCTGACCGACCAGGAAAAAGCGGACGGTTGGCAGCTGCTCTTCAACGGGCAGAATCTGGACAACTGGAAGGCCAGCGAAAACCAGGGCACGTTCACGGTAAAAGAAGGCATACTGATTGTTCATGGCAAACGCAGCCACCTGTTTTACGCAGGCGATGTCAACAATTCGGATTTCATCAACTTTCATTTGTCGATGGACGTGCTGACCAAACCCAAAGCCAACAGCGGCCTCTATTTCCACACGGCCTATCAGCAGAACGGCTGGCCCGCGGCTGGCTACGAGTTCCAGGTCAACAACACGCACTCCGACCCCAAGAAAACCGCGGGCCTGTACGGCATCAAAGACAACTTCACAGCGCCGGTCGAAGACGATGTCTGGTTCAACTATGAAATCATCCTTAAAGGCAAGGACATGCAGAGCAAGATCGACGGCAAGACGATCACCACCTACGCCGAGCCCGCTGACAAGACGAACGATGGCCGCCCGGGGCGCTACCTCTCACATGGCACCTTCGCCATCCAGGGCCACGATCCGCACAGCGTTGTGCACTTCCGTAATATCAAAGTAAAAGTGCTTCCCTGACCCGAAGCGATTCAGTCTAAAAAGAGTAGCACTGCCGAAGCACTCTATTGCCCCGCTTTTGGGATACGCTTTTGGAAACGGCTGAGGTAACTGAGCGCGGGCTCGGTCGTTGGCTTGCAATTGTCCAGCGCCACCTGATACGCCTCAACGCCCTCGCCGATCGAATCGATGATGTTAGCGACTTTCAGGGCGGCATAACTGTGCTGCTCAAGCAAGTCTTTCAGTGCCTTTCGCGCGATGCCCTTGTGGCCTAAATTAAACAGTGCCCACGCAGTCAAGGCCACGACTTCATGACTTTCATCATCGAGGGCTTTGCGCAGAGCGGGCTCGGCGTCAATGCCTTCCTCCCCCAGCAGGAAGAGTCCAACGCAGCCCCAGTAGCGTAGACCGCTGTCGGAATGGCGAAGAAGCGCCTCGAGCGCCTTGCGGTTCTGCGGCGATTTCTCCAAAGCAAGATCGGATGCAGCCAGCAGCGCTTTGAGAGGATAGATAGCATCGTCACGAACCATATCGTAGATCGTCATCTTTGACAGCTTGGCCCGCTTCACCATTTCCGCCTCCGGCAAAAGGCCCGCATCACGTATCGCCAGTTGCCAATCGCGCAGCTGACCGCGCATCCGCTGCATGACGACCTTGTGCGCACCGCTTTTAGCCAGATTGTTAATCGAATACGGATCCGCAAGGGTGTCATAGAGCTCTTCAACCGGTTTATTGGTGAAGAAGCGCCCGCTCACGGCATCCGTTTTGCCCGCGCGATGATACGCCTCCCAGACCTGCGTCGCGCGCGCTTTCCAAAGATACTCGAGCTTCTGGCCTCGCGGCACGAACGGCATGAAGTTTCGAATATAGAGGTAGCGGTGATCGCGAACAGCCCGCGAACTATCACAGCGCTCGTCCATACGTGCTCGAAAGGCAAAATGGGCTTCACGCGCAGGCCCTGCTTGCGGACCCAGAAAAATACGGCCCTGCATGGCCTCAGGGATTTCGGCCCCCGCCAGAGCCAGCCAAGTTCTGGGCATGTCGATAAAACTGACAATACGATCCACGCTTTCGCCCGGCTTTTCGGCAGGGTACAGCGTACTGTACATTTCAGGAATCCGGATAACGAGTGGGCAATGCAGACCGGTATCCACAAGAAAACGTTTGCTGCGTGCCATCACGCCACCGTGGTCGGAATTGTAGATGACGATCGTATTTGAATCGAGACCCGCTTTGGCCAGTTTGTCCAACGTGACGCCCACTTTCTCATCCATACGCTTAACAGCATCCTGGTATTTCGCGTAGTTCTTGCGAATGTCAGGTAAGTCCGGGTGGTACGGCGCCAACGTGACGGCGTCCGGGCTGTGTTTCGTATTTTCGACATCGCCGTGCGCACGGCTTTCGTGCGAATCCCCGATATTGACGACAGCAAAAAATGGCTGCTGCTTCTTTAATTTATTAAAATCGACGCCACCTGCATCCCATGCACCCTTATCCGGCCGACCTCCAATATTGTAATCCGTCTTCCCCGGGTTGAGACTCCTGTACCCGGCTGCGCGTAATTGATCCGCGTAGTATGGAATTCGCTCATGGGGAATGGCATAGCGACTACGCATTGGGTGCGTACCGCTTGAAACGGCATGAACACCCGTAATCCATGTGCTGCGCTGAGGCGCACAGACAGGCGTGTTCGCAAAGCAGTGCGTATAACGAAAACCCTCGGCCGCCAGCGCGTCAATGCGTGGGGTATCGGCATTGGGATTGCCGTAGCAACCCACCCACTGGATATTATTGTCCTCCGACACAATCCAGAGAATATTGGGGCGAGGCTCAACAGCGGCATGGGCGGCCAACGTCGCCCCCAGAGCGAACAGCATGACCATGGGGCGAATATTACGGAGCGTATACATATAGAGACCTGATTGCGGAGCTAAAGACTTCTGGCGACGTTGCGAACAAACACGTGCTGCACTGAACCGATCACGCATCCACTGATCATTCGCGACATAAAGATGCTTCGCAAGTACAAGCGAAAACATTTTTCGCTTGTACTTGCAGGGAGGCCTATGTGATTTAGCTGAGAGCCGAAAACAGAAACACAGAGGAACAGTGGATCATGAACGAACTTAACTTCAAACAAGAACTCACGGGTGTTTTCGGACAGCCCATATCCGAAAACCCATCACAGGCCATGGTTGAGGCCGCTTATCGCCACCACAACTTGGACTGGCGCTATATTACAATGGAAGTCGACGCGGACGGGCTTGAAGCCGCGGTGAACGGCGCCAAGGCCATGGGTTTCCGCGGGTTCAACTGTACCCTTCCCCACAAAGTAGCCGTTATTCAGCACTTGGATGGTTTGGGCGAGTCCGCCGCCGTCATGGAAGCGGTGAACTGCGTTGTTCGAAAAGAGGATGGCCGCTGGATTGGCGAAAATACAGACGGCAAGGGCTTTCTGGAATCGCTCGAAACGGTCGGCAGCCCCGCCGAAGCGAATGTCATCATCCTGGGTGCCGGCGGTGCCGCACGTGCCATCGCTGTGGAGCTGGCTCTGGCTGGCGCCCGTCAGGTAACGATCATCAACCGTAGTGCGGAACGCGGCCAGGCCTTGGTCGACTTGATTGGCGAGCGCACACCCGCCAAGGCCGTGTTCCAGGCTCTGGACGGTGAGATCGTCGTGCCACAGGATTGCGGCATCTTTATCAACGCAACCAACATCGGACTTTTCCCTGACGTCGACTCACGCGTCCCGGTGGCCCTAGCGAGCTTGCGTCCCGGTCTGATCGTCGCCGACGTGATTCCCAACCCACTACGCACGCATCTCGTCGAAGAGGCCGAAGCCGCGGGTTGCACGGTGTTGGACGGCCTTGGCATGCTGGTCAACCAAGGCCGAATCGGCATCAAATACTGGACCGGCATTGAGCCCGACACCGACGCCATGCGTCGCGCCCTCGAGGAGGTTTTTTCGTGAGCACAACAGGCAAAACCTTCACGGTTCCTCTGAATGAGGAAAATTGGATACTGACACCCGCCGAGGCAGGCCTCGACGGCACGTGGTCGGGCAGCATTCAAATGCGTACACTGCACGGCGGACGCCAAGAGGGTGTGAAAGTAATCGACGTCGACAACGGCGTCACGGCCTTTCGTGTGGTCCCCACGCGCGGCATGTCCGTCCACAGCGTTCACTGCGGCGACGTCACACTGGCCTGGGATTCCCCCGTCAAAGAAATCGTTCATCCGGCACACATCAACCTGGACCGTCGCGGCGGACTGGGTTGGTTGGATGGATTCAACGAGTGGATGGTGCGCTGCGGCACGGAGTTTGCCGGCCACCCCGGCGAAGACAATGGCCACATGTTAAATCTGCACGGTAAAGCAGGCAATATTCCTGCGTCATCGGTCGAGGTTGTGATCGATAACGACGCACCCCACCGCATCCGCCTGCGTGGCTTGATCGAGGAAAAAGCGTTCAAGTTCGTTAATTACGAACTACGCACCGAAGTGTCGACCGCACCCGGCGAAGCCGGCCTGCATTTTTCTGACGTATTGCATAACCTCGGCGCATACGACACCGAATATCAGATCATCTATCACACCAATTTCGGAGCCCCGTTGCTCGACGAAAACGCCATTTTTCTGGCGCCCTTCAAAACGGTCACCCCCTTCGACGATTACGCGGCCAAGGACATCGCCAACTGGACCCGCTACTTGGGCCCCACGCGCGATTACGGTGAACAAGTGTATTGCGTTGAGCCCTACGCCGATGCGAACAACCAGACGCTTGTGATGCTGCGCAACGCCGATGGCGATCGCGGTGCAGCCATGCGCTTCGACACGGAGACGTTGCCTTATTTCACGCTATGGAAAAACACAGACACGCTTGAGGAAGGCTATGTCACCGGGTTGGAACCCGGCACAGGTTTCCCCTACAATCGAAGTGTTGAACGTCGCTTCAATCGCGTTCCGCGTATCGGCTCTGGCGAAACACGAACATTTTCAATGTCCGTCTCCGTGCTGCGCGGCAGCGCGGCGGTTAGCGCGACAGAAGCAGAGATCACAGCACTTCAGGCCGACAGGCCAAGTCAGGTCAATAGCGCACCCGCCACGCCGCCCTCAGACTGACGCAGACCACGGTCAGTCGATCGGTTTGTTCCAAGCCTCAAAGAAGAACGCCATCATCAGGTCTTGATGGCGCCTTCCTTCCGGGCGCGGGTCGAGTCCGTTCGAACCCGTCCCCCAAACGGTGCAGTCGACGCCCACGTGGTCATAGGCCTTCTTGATCAAGGCCGCATTGTCCGGATGATGCACGCGGTCACCTAAGCCATTCGGTTGGTGCACAAACAGCGGCGGAACATCTTTGTGGACAAAGGGCAGCACCATCTTGTCCGTCCCCATGGGCTGAGAAATAACACCCAGCGCGCTGAGATGCTTCGTATGGCAGCCCAACCATTCGGTAATTAGCGCGCCCGCCGAAACGCCGGAAGATGCAATCTTGTCGGGATCCACATTCCAGTCCTCGGCGTTCTCTGCAACAAAGTCCACGGCTTGCTCGCAGACATTCAGGATGCCGAGATAATTTTTGCCCGTCTTATCAAGGAAGGGATAATTCACGGATGCACAGGAAACCCCTTTTGCCAGGTAGTCATTAACCTGAATATGCCGGTGAATGCGGGATTTGTCGCCCGCCTTGAAACCACCCCCGTGAAAGAAAATCAGCAGCGGCGTTGGCGCGTCAGATTCCGCCTTCCAGAGATCCATTCGGCAACGCTGGCCCTCGGCATAAACAAGGTTGGCGTACGTCGGGGCCGGAACCTCGCTTCTGACGAGCTGTTTTTGGGCAACGCTCGGTGCGATTGAAACAAGAACAACCATCACCCCAAAACATAAAAATAGAGCTATCCTCAAAACGCTCACCGGTACACCCTCGTGGTTATCGTTGTGATAGAAAACGGCATTATTCGCTCCCCTCGATTCAGGACCGTTTCCCAACGGCCATAAAAGGGTACCCCTCTGACGACAGGTGAACCATGAAAAGTTCAAGGGTACGAGCGGAATCTTCTGCAAATTCATTGCGGCCTTGAATCCTGCCGTGTTTGAGTCCCGAATCGGTTAAGGGTATCCGAGTAAGCGTGGCGACGAAGTGTAAAGAATGCGCAGCCCACACTTACTCGCCTTCTTAACCGCCCCCCCTTACTCGGACACCCTTAACCGACCTGCTTCACCGGATCTCTGGTCAGGGTATTCCGGAATATACCGAAGACTCCGCACATAACCTCTAAACGGTTCTTTTGGTATTGCGCTGGTAGTACAGCCTGTTCTGCCTGAGCCTGCGAAGGCGAACTGGCAGGGCTGCGCCGCGGCCAGAGGGGCCTGCCGCAGCGCGCTTGCTCTGGTGCGGGGCCATTTCCCCACTCGTCGCAAGCTCCTCGTTCGAGAAAAGGCCCTACTTCAGAGCCGGTCACCACGACATGAGGTTTTATACTTTTGCGCTCAGCCCAGGGACACGAGAGGGCGCTAGGACGTCAACCAGCGGTTGACGACGCGGCGTGCCGTGATAGGCATTGCGCGCTGCGCCAACGCAAGCGGTTGCACCCATTCACAGGAACTGTAGTCTCCGCCAGCACGGATGCGTCCGCCCGTCCGTGACGCCTCAAAAACGTGCAAGGTGATCTTGAAATGGCTATAGGCATGCTTGAGGATGCCTAACTTCTTTACGGGCACCACCGTGACCCCAGACGCCTCGCAGCAAGTGCGTGCCGCCGCAGCAGCAAGCGTCTCGCCCGGTTCGCGCTTTCCGCCCGGAAACTCCCACAGCCCGCCCAGCATCTTCGACTCTTTGCGTTTCACGAGAAGATAGCGTCCACGATGCAGCACAACCAGCGCAAGCACGTCGACATGCGGCACTTTGGCGCGTGGCACCTTCAAGGGAATTTCGGACACCGCATTCTGTTGGGCGGCTTTACAAGACGGTCGCAACGGACATTGTCCACAAAGCGCGTTTTTCGGACGACACACCAACGCGCCCAACTCCATCAGCGCTTGATTGAAATCGCCGGGTGACGATCGCGGAATCCGCTTGCTCAGATACGATCGAATATCATCGGCAACACCGGCCGCCTTAATGTCCACGCGCATACCGCGAAAACGCGATACAACCCTGAGCACATTTCCATCGACAGACGGCGTGGCCTGATCAAAGGCGATGCTAGCGATGGCGGCGGCCGTGTAGGGCCCGATGCCCGGCAGACTCAGCAGCGTTTCATAGCGATCCGGCACGAGACCATTGTGTTGCTCCACGATCGCCTGTGCGGCGCGATGCAGGCTGCGGGCACGTGAATAGTAGCCCAGACCTTCCCACAGCTTGAGCACGGCGTCCTGATCCGCCTCCGCCAGCGTGGCCACATCTGGAAAACGGGCGATGAAACGATCGAAATACGGAATGACGGTTTCCACCTGCGTCTGCTGCAACATCATCTCGCTGATCCAGACGGCGTAGGGGCTAGGCACATCACGCCAGGGCATGGCACGCCGATGCGTATTGAACCAGCGCAAGAGCGCCAACACCCAACGCGGCATCGGCGACTGCGGCAGAGCAACCGTTTGTCGCTTGCGCCCCATCTTACTGAACCGAGGTAACGGTGTACGACTGCGTGTCGATGCCCATCTTGAGATTAAACGTATCGCCCGTGGATTTACCAAGGATGGCCGCTCCCAAAGGAGAGCTTGAGGTCAGAACAATAATGGTTTCATCGTCGACGCTGATTTCTTCGCCGCCAGCGGCAGGACCAAAGTAGACCGTACGCGTTTCACCATCATCGGCTTCAAGACGCACGAGGGCACCGCGTTGAACCTTGCTGGTATCATCAAGCGATTTCAACGGCAGCAACTGAAAGAGCTCCAGCGCGTCAGCCAATTCGGCAACGCGTTTCGCCTGGCCACGTGCAAGATAAGAGGACTCAAGGCTGAAGGTGTCGTACTTGCCTTCCGCGTGATGCGCTTCGCTCGTCGCAGTCGCAAAAGAATCTTTTGCTGAGGCCGTGATCGCCGCGAGCTCCCCCTTCAACACGTCGACGAAACGTTGATGAATGTCGAACTTATCCATGTCCAGCTTACGGGTAGTGGATTAAACCTCAGCCAGCAACAGGCAGGCGTTGTGCCCGCCGAAACCGAAGGAGTTGTTGAGGCAGACTTTAATCTCTGCTTCACGCGCCTCATGCGGCACATAATCAAGATCACAATCCGGAGATGGGTTGTCTAGGTTGATCGTGGGGGGAACGACGTTGTTTTTGATGGCCAACGCGCATACTGCAGTTTCAATACCACCTGCTGCACCCAGCGTATGGCCGGTCATGGACTTGGATGAGCTGATCATTACCTTGGAGGCAATGTCTACACCCAACGCCGTCTTCACCGCGTTACTCTCGATACCGTCACCCTTAGGCGTGCTGGTGCCATGTGCGTTGATGTAGTCGACATCTTCCGGGTTCATGCCAGCGTCTTTGATTGAATCCCGCATCGCGCGAGCGGCGCCGTATCCAGAGTCCATGGGCGCGGTCATATGGAACGCATCACAGGTCGCCCCGAAGCCAGCGACTTCACAGTAAATTTCTGCGCCGCGCGCTTTGGCACGTTCGTATTCCTCAACAACCATGATGGCCGATCCGTCGGCCATCACAAAACCGTCGCGATCACGATCCCAAGGGCGGCTGGCGCGCTGCGGTTCATCATTGCGTGTGCTGAGGGCCTTCATGTTCGCGAAGCCGGCAACGCCCAATTCACAAATGGCGCCTTCAGCACCACCGGCGAGCATCACGTCCGAATCGCCACGCTCGATCATACGCTGGGCGGTGCCAATGGAATGCGCGGCGGTCGCACAGGCCGACACCACACAGAAATTTGGCCCCTGCAAGTTATAGCGGATGGCGATCAGGCCCGAGGCGATATTTGAAATCATCTGAGGAATCATAAAGGGCGAACAGCGCGAAGGCCCACTTGCAATCATCTTGGCGTGCTGTTCCTGCAAGGTTTGCAGACCACCGATGCCGGATCCAACTAAGGCGCCAATGCGTTCAGTATCTTCGTTTTCAAGATCGAGGCCGCTGTCAGCAATAGCCATTTGCGCAGCCGCCATCGCGTACTGCGTGTAGATGTCCATGCGACGGCGCTCTTTGGGATCAAGAAAGGCGCTGGCATCAAATTCAGAGACTTCGCCACCGATGCGGCTCGGATAATCCGTAGCATCGAAAGAATGAATGGGGCGAATTCCCGACTCACCATTGGTCAGGCGATGCCAGAACGAATCCAGATCGCATCCCAACGGAGAAACAACACCCATCCCAGTTATGACTGCACGCCTTTTCGACATTGGTCTTCCTCGTCCCTTAAACAGAATGGACCGAGGGAGCAAAACGCATCCACCTCGGTCCATCTACAAATCAGATCACAATACTCAGGAACCGAAACCCTTGTCCGTGAGATATGAAATGACACCACCGACGGTCGTCAGCTTTTCAGCGTCTTCGTCAGGAATTTCAGCGCCGAATTCTTCTTCGAACGCCATAACGAGTTCCACCGTGTCGAGCGAGTCGGCACCGAGGTCGTCAATGAATGATGCTTCTGCAGTCACCTGATCTGCATTAACACCCAATTGTTCTACGATGATCTCTTTTACTTTTTCGTCTAAAGCCATGATCTATTTTCCTTCCTATTAAAAAAACGTTCACTTCCCTAACCCGTAAAATCCTTACATCACCATTCCGCCGCTGATCGTCAGCACCTGACCCGTCATATACGAGGACGCATCGCTCGAGAGGAACGCCACCACATTGGCAACGTCTTCTGCCTGACCGAAGCGCGCCATTGGAATAACATCCAACATCTTCTTCTTCACGTCATCGGACAACGCATCCGTCATCTTGGTCTGAATGAAGCCCGGCGCGACGGCATTGGCCCGAATACCCCGACTTGCCAATTCCTTGGCAGCCGATTTGGTCAATGCAATCACCCCTGCTTTTGAGGCCGCATAGTTACACTGACCGGCATTGCCGATCAAGCCAATAATCGAGGCGATATTGACGATAGCGCCCGCGCGCTGTTTCATCATGATTTTGGATGTGGCCTTGGTGAAATTAAAAGTGCCCTTGAGGTTCACGTCGATGACCGAGTCCCAGTCCTCTTCACTCATTCGCATGAGGAACGTATCTTTGGTAATCCCTGCGTTATTAACCAGAATATCGATGCTTCCGAAATCGGCATGAATGGCGGAAACCGTGTCCTGTACGCCCTGCGTGCTGCGAACATCAACCGTGTAGCCTTTGGCCTTGCGACCCAATGCTTCAACGGCAGCAGCAGTCTCAGACAGCCAATCGGCATCCAGATCGCAAAGTGCCAGATCAGCCCCTTCGCTGGCCAGCTTTTCGGCGATTGCTCTACCAATACCGCGAGCGGCACCAGTGACCAATGCAGTTTTTCCATCAAATACACCCATTATGTCACTCCTTCGTCATTCTCTCGATCGAACCCCACCCTAGGATATCAACCTGTTCAGGACTCATCTGTCTTTAATTTTTCTACAGAAGCCTCAAGACTAGCCACATCCTGCACATTAGCCAAGCCTGCTTGGCGGTCAATCCGCTTAATTAGCCCTGACAACACGCGGCCCGGCCCGGCTTCAACGTAGGCGCCAACGCCATTGGCGGAGAACCACTCGATGCTGCCAACCCAATCGACGGACTGGGTGACCTGCTCAATCATCACACGTCGAATCGCATCGGGGTCGCCGTGCGGTTCAGCCGTCACATTGGCCACAACCGGAATCCGTGGGGCATTAAAGGTCATGTCCGCAAGAAAGTCAGCCAGCGCGTCAGCCGCCGGTTGCATGAGACGTGAATGGAACGCGCCGGCAACATTGAGGACGATGGTTTTCTTGGCGCCCGCTTCGGTACAGCGCTCGGCCGCCTGAGCGATTTGATCTTTTGGGCCGGATAACACGATTTGCTCGGCTGAATTGATGTTGGCCACTTGGACATTGGTAGCGTCGCAGATTGAACCCAGCGTCACGCGGTCAAGACCGATGACACTGACCATGCCGCCCGCCTGAGCATCACACGCCTCCTGCATAAAGCGACCGCGTGCCTCCAATGCACGCAAGGCATCCTCAAAGGAAAGAACCCCTGCGAAACAGAGCGCGCTCCACTCGCCTAGGCTCAACCCAGCGGTCGCGGCAAAGGAAAGATCCGGCATTTGGGACGCTAACGCTTTCTGACACGCCAGACTGGTCACGAAAATAGCAGGCTGGCAGTGGCTGGACTTAGTCAGCGCCTCATCGGGCCCATTGAAACAGATATCAGACAAGCTGTAGCCAAGCGCGGCGTCGGCGCGATCATACAATTCTCGGCATTCAGGATAAGCCTCGGCCAGATCCGCGCCCATACCCACTTTTTGTGCGCCCTGACCGGCGAAAACGAGTGCTCTACTTGACATGGCCCCATTCCATTACGGTTGCGCCCCATGTAAACCCACCGCCGAATGCGACGAACAGCACGATGTCACCCGACTTGATGCGCCCATCTCGTACGGACTCATCCAAGGCGACAGGCACCGATGCGCCGGACATATTGCCGTAACGGTCTAGATTGACGCAAAATTTGTCAATATTTCCGTCGAAGCGGTTCGCTATGGCACTAATAATTCGCATGTTGGCCTGATGCGGCACAACCCATGTGACCTCATCCCATGTCAGATTCGCCTTTTCAAGGACCTTCGTCGCGGCGTCGCACATGCAACGTACCGCATGCTTAAAAACTTCGTTGCCTGCCATTTTCATGTACTGCAGGCGCTGGTCAATGGTCTCTTTCGTCGTTGGATTACGACTGCCACCGCCAGGGATATTTAAAAGGTGAGCCAGCCCACCATCCGATCCCGCAACGCTCTCGAGAATGCCACGTCCGTTGTTGGTTTTGCGCTGCAGCACAGCCGCGCCGGCACCATCGCCAAAGAGAACGCAGGTTGCGCGATCCTCCCAGTCGGTGACCGTACTCAGCTTTTCGCCGCCAATCACCAAGGCCGTCTCGACACTGCCGCCATCGAGAAAGCGACGCGCGGTATCCAACGAAAACAGAAATCCGGAACAGGCCGCTTCGATATCAAAACAGAACGCGTTCGTTGCTCCAATTTTATGCTGCACGAAACAGGCCGTGCTCGGAAAAACCATGTCCGGCGTGACGGTGGCCACAATGATAAGGCCAACCTCTTCGGCAGCAACGCCCGCTTGCTCCAATGCACGCGTCGCGGCGACCGCACACATGTCCGACGTCGCCTCATCGTCTGCGGCAATACGGCGCTCGCAAATTCCTGTGCGGGATTGAATCCACTCATCCGTCGTGTCGATAATCTTGGACAGATCATCATTGGTTAGCACCTTGGAAGGCAAATAGGAGCCCGTGCCAACAATTGCTACGGAATGTCCGTTGTGCTCAGTCATTCGCTAATCGCTCCGTTTACTGCAGCCACACGTTCAACGATGGCAGTGTTTAAATCCAGTTCAACCGACTCCGCCGCGACACGCACGGCGTGGAAAATAGCGCGTTCTGAGGATGCCCCATGCGTAATGATGCAGACGCCGTTCACGCCGAGCAACAACGCGCCCCCGTGCATTTCGGGATCCATCGTCTTTTTCATATCGCGAAACGCCCCTTTAAGGATCGCCGCACCAAACATACGAATAGGCGTCTTCACAAATTCACGCTTCATCCAATGCGCCATGGCATGCGACACGCTTTCCGCCGTTTTCAAGATGATGTTGCCCACAAAACCGTCGCAAACCGCCACATCCATGTTGCCTTCAAAAATATCGTGACCTTCAACGTTCCCTTTAAAGTTGAGCGGCGAACTCTCAAGCAGTTTGAACGTTTCTTTTGTAAATTCGTTACCCTTAATGTCTTCACCACCGATGCTCACCAGACCGACAACGGGGTTCTCGGCGTGCATGATCATTCGAGAATAGACGGAACCCATCGCGGCGAAGTGTCCCAGCATTTTCGGCGTGCAGTCCGTATTCGCCCCAGCGTCAATCAACACGATGGGTTGTTTCTGAGTCGGCAACACAGCCGCGATAGCCGGACGGTCCACGCCTTCCAGGGTGCGCAACTTCAGAGTTGAAGCCACCACGACAGCACCGGTGTTGCCCGCAGAGACCACAGCATCGGCGCGTCCGGCCTTGACGAGATCTACGGCCCGCCCGATGGACGAATCCTTTTTACGGCGCACAGCTTGGGCCGGAGCTTCATCCATGCCGACGACTTCGGTCGCGTGGACAATCTCCAGTTTTTCGTTCTGCGCGTCTTCAGGACCGAGCTCTGCCCGAATTGCGGACTCGTCACCCACCAAAAAAATACGGGTGACCGAGGGTAATTCGCGGGCAGCCTTTAAGGCACCTTTAACGATTTCCCGGGGCGCGAAATCGCCCCCCATTGCGTCGACAGCAATGCGCATGGCAGGGTCGCGTTACGCCGCTTCGATTGTTTTGATCTGTCGACCACGATAGTACCCGCACGATTCGCATACGCGATGGGGAACCTGTGGTGATCCACACTGTGGGCACGGTTTCGCAGCCACATAACTCTTTGTGTGGGAGGCCTTGCGCGAACGCAGACGACTCTTCGACACTTTTCTTTTTGGAACAGCCATGCTATTTCCTCTGTTTCACCTGGAGATGGTCCAGCTTGCCCCAGCGGTCATCCGCTGGTTCAGGTTTACACGAACACACGTCCGTGTTTAAATTCTGGCCACATTTTGGACACCGTCCCTCACACGTTTCCGCGCAGATCGGGTACCCAAGAAAGCGAAGGATCATAGATTCACGGAGGTCCGGGGTCAAGTCCACAAATTCTATTCCTTTTTCGACGTAACGAAGCACCCCATCACGGTCATTTTCCGTGTGATCAGCGTCATCCTCCGCCGCCACAGCTTTGACGCGCTCCAGATCCAGGTCAAGGGCCACAGAATAGTCCAAATCACTGACCGTTTCTTCGTAAAAGTCCCCACAACGGCTGCAACGGAAGGCAAAAGGGGCATCCAGGCGACCGCGGGCAATGAGCATCTCAGACACGACGCAGACGCGTATTTCGTAATGCAACGGGCCCTTTGCGACCATATCCCCATCGTCGTCCAACTCAAAAAGCGCCGGATCCAGATCACCCGTATAGGTGCGCTCTTCCTCTGTTAGGTCCGTTAATTTGATCTTCATGAGGCATCTTTGCTGTACTTGGCCTTCACGGCCCTGGCCACATTTTCAGGAAGAAACCGCGCCACATCGCCACCCAACGCCGCAACCTCTTTGATGCGGCTGGAACTGATATAACTGTTGGTTTCATTGGGCATCATGAAGAGCGTTTCGATCTCTGGATCCAACTTGCGGTTGATCAGGGCCATTTGAAATTCATACTCAAAATCCGTAAACGCGCGCACGCCGCGGATCAGAACGCGCGCGCCGCGATTGTTTAAATAGTCAATCAGCAGACCATTAAAGGTGTCCACTTCCACATTTTCGATACCCGCGACCGCCTCACGCGTCAGCGCAAGCCGTTCTTCGAGTGTGAAAAGCGTGCTTTTCGGAGTCGATTCGGCCACGGCCAACACAATATGATCAAAAATTCCCGCGCTACGCAGCGCCAGATCAAAATGCCCAAGCGTCAGCGGATCGAAGGTTCCGGGGTATATTGCGATTCGTTCCATAGCCGCGCATTATCGGACTTCGGCCACAAATAACAAGCTTTGAAGCATGGCTTACGCCCCCGAATCGCTGCGCTGGTAGATAAGAATTCGCGCTGTGCCATAGGTCCTGTCGCGTAACAACGCCCAACCCGGGCGGCTTAACACAGCGCCGCGCTTGGCTTGCTCAATGACCAGAAACCCCTCCGGCTTCAACGCATTGCCGTCGACAACGCGGTCAACGAGTTGCCCAACGACAGGATCCACCAGAAAAGCACCATTCTCATCCCGCCGCACCTCCGCATAAGGTGGATCGGCGAAAATGACGTCGAACGGCGCGCCAGGCAGACCCGCCAGGTCCACGCGCAGCGCATCGCCGCGTAGCGCGAACCCTCCATCCAGCGCGAGTTCAGCCAGATTTTCCTTAATCACCTTCACCGTCGGCGCATGCGATTCGACCCATGTGGCCCGTGACGCACCGCGACTCAACGCCTCCAGGCCTACAGCGCCAGAACCCGCAAAAAGATCTAGAAAATGGGCGCCGGGCACGAAATCGGCCAACATTGAGAACAACGCCTCGCGGACCTGATCCTGCGTCGGACGTAATCCCGACTTGGGAACCCGCAACCGTCGCCCCTTACACTCGCCACCACTAATCCGCATAAAACAAAGTCCCACTGTTAAAACGCCCGGCTTGCCCGCATTCGGATCATCAGCCTCGTGCCAACACCGCCCTAGGAGCCACCGAAGCCTAATCCAGCCAGCCCGAGTATGTAAAGCAATGCGCTCGGTCGAACACAATGATTTGACTACCACGAAAGCTTGCCTTAAACTCCGCGGTTTTCTGGGCTAAAGATACTTATACACTGAATATAGGAGTTCAAAGTTTAATGACCCTTCCGTTGATTCTTTTGTTTTGCGGTGCAGCCCTCGCGCTCGGTTATGCGTTCCTTCGATCACGCTGGATTTTCAACCAGCCTGTCGAGAGTGATCTACTCAGAAAAATCGGCGGCTATGTCGCCGATGGCGCAATGGCATTCCTGTCACGCGAATACCGCGTCCTGATTCCCTTCGTCCTCGTTGTCACAGGACTACTCTGCCTCGGAAACCAAGGCCATTTACGTTGGCAGTCCTTCTCCTTTCTCCTCGGAGCGAGCTGCTCCGCCCTTGCCGGTTTTATTGGAATGAAAGTGGCAACGGCCGCCAACATGCGTACGACCCATGCCGCCAAAACAGGCCTGAACGAAGCCCTGCGCGTTGCCTTTACCGGCGGATCCGTCATGGGCATGAGTGTCGTAGGTCTAGCCATGCTCGGCATCGCGATCGTGATGGCCGTTGCCTGCAAGTTGATTGGTTCGGACGCAGACACCCTCCGCATCAGCGTCCTTCCAATCGTGTCCGGGTTCTCACTGGGCGCATCGTCGATCGCTCTCTTTGCGCGAGTCGGTGGCGGCATCTACACCAAAGCGGCCGACGTCGGCGCTGACCTTGTCGGAAAAGTGGAAGCCGGCATCCCCGAAGATGACCCCCGAAACCCAGCCACCATCGCCGATAACGTGGGCGACAATGTCGGCGACGTCGCCGGCATGGGCGCAGACCTTTTTGAATCCTACGTCGGCTGCTTAATCGGTTGCATGATCCTCGGCTTAGCCGTTGATGGTTCTGCCGACGTCCAAAAAAACTTACTCATTCTTCCTCTGGTTCTAAGCGTACTCGGTTTAGTCGCCAGCATCATTGGTGTCTTTTTTGTGCGCGCCAAGCCCGGCCGATCCCCACAAGGCGCCCTCAACGCTGGCTCGACGGTCGCGGCACTACTCACCGCCATCGGCACCTACCCCATCTGTCGCTACGTTATCGGTGATGAAATGATTGCGGGAACGATCGGTTCCGGCCGCATCTTCCTCGCATCCGTCACAGGCTTAGTCGCCGGCTTGGCCATCGCTTCATTGACAGAATTCTTCACTGGCACTGGCAAAAAACCAGTCAACATCATCGTCAAAGCCTGCGAAACAGGCGCTGCGACGAACCTCATCACCGGCATGGGCATCGGCATGCTCTCAACTCTGTTCCCCGTGATGGTTATCTGCGCAGCCATGCTGACAACCTTCTCCTTGGCGGGCATGTACGGCATCGCCATCGCCGCCCTCGGCATGTTGCTGACGCTCGGCATCCAACTCGCCGTCGACGCCTACGGACCGATCGCCGACAACGCAGGCGGGCTGGCCGAAATGTCCCAGTTCCCACCCGAAGTTCGCAAGATCACGGACGAACTAGACGCGGTCGGTAACACCACGGCCGCCATCGGCAAGGGCTTCGCCATCGGTTCTGCCGCCTTGACCGCCATTATTCTCTTTTCGGCGTTTCGGGAAACGGTCGGTGTCAGCAGCATCGAATTGACAGACCCCAAAGTCATGGTCGGCATTTTACTTGGCGCCGCCGTGCCTTACCTCTTCTCCTCGCTCGCCATGATGGCCGTTGGTCGCGCGGCATTCGCCATGATCGAAGAAGTACGCCGTCAGTTCCGCACCATCCCAGGATTGCTCGACGGCAAGGCCGAACCGGATTACGCGAAATGCGTCGACATCAGCACAACCGCCGCACTGAAAGAAATGATGCTGCCCGGTCTGCTCGCCGCATTGACACCTGTTGTTGTCGGCTTCGCCGGCGGTGTTGGCATGCTGGCCGGCCTCTTAACCGGCGTGACCGCATCAGGCGTCGTCCTGGCAATCTTTATGTCCAACACCGGTGGTGCATGGGACAACGCGAAGAAGATGATCGAAGACGGCGCAGCGGGCGGCAAAGGTTCTGAGGCGCATACGGCCGCCGTCGTTGGTGACACCGTTGGCGACCCTTTCAAAGATACAGCCGGTCCATCGCTCAATATTTTGATCAAGTTGATGGCCGTTGTCTCCTTGGTCATCGCACCCATGCTCAAAATCTATTTCGACCTCTAAGCATGACGTGATATGCCGGATGCGATGGGCGCCCCCAAGGCACCCAGCAATCATGGACATTTTCAAAACGCTCTACCGCGATGAAAACCTCATCGCGATCGACAAACCCAGCGGGCTCCTCGTGCACCGCTCGCGTCTTTCGACCGACCCAATTGCTGCCCTGCAGTTGGTTCGCGACCAAATCGGACAGCTCGTTTATCCCGTTCATCGCCTGGACCGCCCGACATCAGGCGTCCTCCTTTTTGCGCTCAACTCGGAAACCGCAGCGCGAGTAAAGAAGACATGGGACGCGGGGCAAGTCAGCAAACGCTATCTGGCCATTGTACGGGGATGGACCGATGCCTCTGGTGATATTGACTGGCCCGTCCGTGAATCAAAGGATCACCCGCTCCAAAACGCACGTACCACCTACGAACGTCTTGCCACAGCGGAATTGGACATTCCCGTTCCACCGCATCAAACCACGCGCTATTCACTCGTGATGGCCACACCCCACACTGGGCGCATGCACCAGATTCGCAAACACATGGCACACCTGCGCCACCCAATCATTGGCGACACCACCCATGGCGAAAAGCGGCACAACGTGATCTTCGAAACGCGCTATGACGTGCGTCGATTGATGCTGTTCGCCCAGTCGCTAAGCCTGCCGCACCCGCACACCGGCAAACCGCTCACAATTGAAGCAGGGCTCCCCGATGCCTTTCGAACCATTGGCGAGGCATTCGGCTGGACCATTCCAGAAACAACCCCACCGCCGCGCGAGCGCGACACCGCACTGACCGGACACTGCGCCGAGGATTAGATCGGATGCCGGCGTGTCTCGTTAAGGTTGAAAGCGGATCGATTAAGTGTATCCGGCGAAGTGTGACGGTTAAGAAAGCGAGCAAGTGTGGGCTGCGCCTTCTTTACACTTCGTCGCCCCCCCTTACTCGGATACCCTTAACCGATCCGCTGAACGATGCCGCTGCTGCCGACCCGCACTTTCTACGGAAAATCGACGTTTTCTAAAGCAACGTCTCTTCAATATGGTGCAACTGCGTCCGCAGGTCGTTGACTTCACGCTGCCAGAAATCGTCGCTGCCCCAGTCCGGGTACATCGTCTGAAAGCGATAGTCGTGCACTTGATGGCTGCACCAGGCCAGGAAGTAAATGATCCGCATCGCACGTAGCGGCTCAACCAGCTGCGCGCTCTGATCATCGAACTCACGAAACTGTTCGTATCCCTTGAGCATCGCACTCCATTCACGACGACAGTCCGCCAAACGCCCCGGAAGCAAAAGCCACATATCCTGAACCGGTGGACCCATCATCATGTCGTCGAAATCAATGATCGCCAGCCCCTCGTCCATGCGATCCAACAGATTGCCGCAATGGCAGTCACCATGAATGCGAATGAACTCCACATCGTCAAATGCATCATGAATACGATCCAGAATCGTGTGCGCAATATCATCAAAATCTTCAGCGTGACGCCCGGCCAGGAAACCGCCGTCAAGCAAATGGTCCACATGGTCGGAGATGGTTGCGCCGGGATGCAAATCCGTCCGCGACGCCGCCTCACGTCGACTCCCGGCGACATGGACGCGACCAATCAATCGTCCAACGCGCGTCCAATCGTCGAGGCTGTTGATCTCCAACTGCCGACCGAGGCGGCGCGGATACACCGCGAAATAAATACCGTCGAAAACGTGAAGCGTATCACCCCCGGCACCGACGATCGGCGGCACGACCGGAATTTCATCTGCCGCACAGTCGGCCACAAAATCCAACTCGTCCTGCAAGGCGGCGCGCGTCCATCGCCCGGGGCGATAAAACTTGGCCACATAACGCTTGTCATCACATGCCTGCAGATCATAGACCCGATTGATGTAACTGGGCAGAGGCGTGGCCATACCGTTCAAGCGCACCCCCAGCGCCTGTTCAACGGCGTTGAGCATGACGTCTGGCGTCAGGTCTTGAAAATCAGATTGTGGTGCATCTTCCATAGGGTGCATCCGCGCGGCCTTACTCGTATGTGTCCAAGGTCATGTTCGATCTTTTGCCTGATCAGGCGACGAGCAAGGTTCCGATTTTATTCAGAACGTGGCGCACGGTGGTGTCGGGAAGAGAACAGAGCAGCGATGCCTTGCGTGCTCGCCAATCTACACTCTTAATCTGGTCTGATAGGATTGCCCCAGACGCCTTTAGCCCATCAGGAACACGCACCTCAAAAGGATAGCCCTTGACCTGAGTTGTGAGCGGACAAAGGATCGCGAGTCCCACCTTCCGGTTGTACGACTGCGGCGATAAAACAAGGGCAGGCCGGTGTCCCGCTTGCTCATGTCCCGCCTGAGGGTTGAATGAGATCCAGACCACATCGCCCCGCTTCGGACAATATGACGCCATCAGCTCACCTCACGTCCGACGGCCTCACCCGTTTCGACCTCCGCATGCAGGTTTCCCTCGGTCACCCCCTTGAGCAGATCCTCCAACCGGTACTCGGGTTCCGCATGTGGGTCGATAATGATCTTCCCGTCATCGACGGAAAGCTCAACCGGCGTTCCGTAAGCGACGTGCGCCTCTTTCACGAAAGCCTTTGGAATGCGCACCGCCAAGCTGTTTCCCCACTTCTGAATCTTCGTTTGCATTGCCACCCTCCTGTATCTACAAAGAAGATACATCGAAATCACAAGAGGAGCAAGGTAGATTTCCTTGTCGAACGTCGCACTTTCGCGAGGATGGCGATTAGCATGCTCCCTCCATCGCGCTCAGCGTTTGGCTATTCTTGCAGGGACTTGGTGTTTCAAATCAGATTTCGATTCGATTTCGCTTGGCGAAGCGTGCGCAGAGGGCCCACGTCAGTTGGAACGCCATTCGGCGAATTCCTTCTTTATTGGCTCCACGAATTTGTAAAGATGTATTCTGTATGATGTAGTCTCATCCTTCAGGGATTCATCGTTCGGCCCCAGTTCGAATACCGAGTCCTCTAAATACTGCTGCGACACCGCGAAGACATAACGCTTGGCACCTCTGTAGTCCTGAACACCAAGAAGGCTGGTGAATATCATCTTGCGGGCGTCTCGGACTGAGAGATGCGCGTCTCTTCTTTCGGTGACCAGAGATGACAGAGGCTGCACGGTGAATTGAATATATCCCTTCTTCTGGTGAACCTCGATCTTCCAGCCAAGCTCTTTCGCGTTGGCCGGCGTGATGTCTCTTATGTCCAAATCAGCCCATGCGATAACGCATGAGCACAGAATCAAGATGGCTGCTATTCTTGTCTTCATAATCATGTCCACAACCACTAGAATAGTATTAGCGACCTAGAAGTCGTAAATACGGCGTGGTGAAAATTAACGCAGCGTGTGGTTCTGCCATTTTTTTCGGAGCAGGCCACCGAAGCAATAGCCTGATCATTTCTGATCGTGCGTCAGCGAAGGCGGGAAACAACAAAGAGTCCGGCTTCCGTGCCGGACTCGAAGGCACCTTCAACCTTAGGCGACACAAACGCGTCGCCGGCAAGCACCAGAGAGGACTTGTCATGCACGACTCCGCATACCCCCGGGAGCGTACGGAGGGCCAAGCTATGGCGCCATCCGTGGAATACGCTCTGAACGATTTTGGAATCGACGCGTCTCTCGACATCTAACGTCAATTCATCCCCGAGCGCCTGCTGAGATTCCGTCCACCACCGCGAACTGAACGCCGGTACGGCGTGCGCCGTCACCACATGAACATTGCCCGAAACGCCCTTTATCGAATTGTCACAGACCCAATTCACAAGCGACTCCCGAATGTGCGCACCACCGGGAAAAGACAGACCAGAAGGACCATTGAGCACGAAGACCCCTGTCACACATGGCGCAAAAACAGGGTTATCGCCGCGCGAAGCGCGTGCCCACTCACTTTCGGGCGCAATGACGCCATGCATTAACGCCAAAGCTTGTGGTAGCGGCGCGGTGACGATGAGGTGGGGCGAACTTAACGTCGCACCCGCGTCGTTAGCGACGACCCAACCCCCAGCCTCACGACGAATGGAAACCACGCATTGCCCCAGGCGGACATCCAGAGCTCTTGCTAAATAGTCAGGGACCGCCCGCATTGACGGCACCCCACAAAATCGTGTTGCTGGATCGCGCGAAGACGCCGTTCGAAACCAACGTTTGACATGACCGGCGCGCAGCCACCCTGCAACTTCGTTTCGAAAACGCAACCCTTTGGCAGTAAAAAACTGAGCCCCATGATCCACCGTGACCGACGCGCCGCTATCCAGTTTGAGACTGTGCGACGCCATACGCCCGCCGATATCGTGACCTTGATCAAGAACGATTACCGAAGCACCTGAACGGGCGACGACATTGGCAGCCGTCAGACCCGTAATGCCAGCGCCGATAACGATGACATCTGCTGAAACGTGTTGATTCATTTATACCTCCCCCGAGTATCTCGGTTTGTACAGAAAGTGGGAGTTTGCAAAAAGAAAGTTCCCTGAAGGCCGCAACGTTAGGGAATTGCAGGAACGCCAGTCGCAGCACCCCCCCTGTGCGTTCTGCGGGCGCAAACGAGCAACCGATCAGCGCCACAACATTCGCACGCCAACAAGAATGACGACGACACCAAAGATACGCTGCAAAACAAGTGCAGGCAATTTTGCCGCAAGTGTGCTCCCGATATTCGCACCCACAACCGCAAAAACAGCCAGCAGTAAAATCACGCCGATGTTGAGTTTGATACCGGGGTTCCAATGGTAGCGCAACGCACTCATCAGTGCCATGGGCACCATCACAGCAAGGCATGTCCCCTGCGCCACCTTCTGCGGCATGTGCATCAACATGACCAACGCCGGTACGAGAAAGATTCCACCGCCAAGCCCAAGCAGCGCACCGAACGTGCCGCCCAACAAACCAAGAAGCGCCAACCAAACCCATTGCATGCCAACAATTGCTTCCATCTCAAACGTCCTCCTGTTGTTGACGACGCACCCCACGACGGTTCCGCCGCGAACCAGCTCAGGCATCCGCATCAACCGGAGCGTCGAGCACCTCGCCCTGAAACTTCGGATTGTTACCCGCGATCACAAGAACAACCTCACCCTTTACCTTTTTGTCCGCGAATTCTTCTGCGAGCGACGGAAGAAACCCACGCGAGACGCGTTCGAACTTCTTGGTGAGCTCCATGCACACGGCGGCCTTTCGATTGCCCAAGGCCTCTGCCGCGGCGCGCAAAGTTTTTCCGATGCGCATGGGTGATTCATACACAACCATCGTGTGCGGCAAATCTTTGTCTGTTTCGAAAAATCGAACACGCGCTCCGGACTTGCGAGGCGGATAGCCCCTAAACGTATAGCTGGACGTCGGCAAGCCCGACATGAGCAGCGCCACGGGAACCGCCGATGCGCCAGGAATAACGTCGAAAGGAATATCGGCTTCGATCGCGGCAACAATAATACGATAGCCAGGGTCACTGATACCTGGATAGCCACTATCGGTGCAAACGGCAACGCTCTGTCCGGACTGCAACGACTCGATCAGACGCGGGATCACGCGCATTTCGTTGGCCTCAAAACACGATACGAGCCGGCTTTGCGCGGGAATCTCAAAATGCGTCAGCAGGATACGCGTCCGACGCGTATCCTCACAGGCGATGATATCGGCATCACGCAGAGTTTCGCGCCCACGATCAGTAAAATCGCCAAGATTACCTATGGGCGTCGCGACAATGTGTAACTTAGGCTCCAAGGCATCCTCCGGAGAAGCGGAAATGGGGCGAATGACGGGACTCGAACCCGCGACTTTCAGAATCACAATCTGACGCTCTAACCAACTGAGCTACACCCGCCATGAGCAGCGATTCAGGCTTGTCCTGAGCGGAAAACCCTAATCGAGCAGCAGATACTGCCTGAATTCCCACAGTGATTCAATCCTGTTTTTTCTATGTTGCACCGTTTTTTAGCCCTGAGGCCAAAGCGTGTGCCAATCAACAGCCCAACAACCGCCTGCCAAGAGCCAGATTTAAACCATAAACCAATTTGAGTAATTTTAACGTAACAAAATGTTACACTTTATTCAGGCCGATGATTGTAACCCGTTTTGACGTGTTGTTTTTTTACTATCTTCATACCTTTTCAATATTGCGAACTTCGCAACACCTTATTCATAAACGTCTTACATGATCCGGAGGCGTGTTGGCATGATTGATGCATTAACAGTGTACCGTAATGAAGATCACAACACACATCGCAACGTTCATCGCCGCAGCAACACTAACAGCAAACGCTGGCAACGTGGTTTGCGTCGGTATTAATGAATACACGGAGCGCACCAACCTCGAGCATGCTGAAAACGATGCGCGTACGGTGGCTGGCATCTTCGAAACCCAGGGCCACACGGTCACGACGATCCTTGGCGCTGACGCCACTCGTGACGCCATCCGCGCTGCCA
>JBLHHU010000014.1:0-28574 GCA_047615735.1 Kiritimatiellia bacterium
CTGAAAAAAGCGGTCTCCTTCACTCAGCGTATTATCAACAATCGGGACGGTGATGGTTTTTGAATCGAAGGTGCCAGCTGGCCAGAAGAGTGTTCCAGAGCGGGTCAAGTAATCCACATCCTTTTTAGCCGTTCCGTCGAGGGTGGTATAGTCGGCACTGACATCGAGCCCGGAGGGGACGTCGGGTGCAATTTGAATGACTGCCAAGCCGGCCGTCTCGTCAAAGGTGTAGCTGGTCTCAGAGAATGCCAGGTCCGGAAATGTTTCGTCGTCTTCGATCGTATACGTATGCGTTGTCGTCGCACCCAGGCTTGCGAAATCAGCTTGTGTGAGTTCAATGACGATGGTTTCGTCAAGTTCATCAATCTGATCATCGACAACACTTATGTAAATGTTTGTCGTCGTTTCGCCAGCATTCAGGGTCACGCTGGATGAAAGCAACGTGAAATCGGCGGTCGGTGTTGCGGTTCCACCCGTGCGTACCACGACAAACGTAATTGGGTGCGCATAGGCGTTTGGGGCGTTGATGCTAAGAGGAATCGCAACGGTCGTCATGCTTTCGCTCTGCGCCAATTCGCTCGTGTTGAAATTGAGCTCTGGCGGGCCTGTGACAAAGGCCGCCGCAGTGGGGGCCCATACCGTTCCAAATTGATTACTGGCTTGCGTGCGATAGGTGTAGCTCGTGTTCTGTAGCAGGGCCGAGGCATTGACGGTGAAGTCGCCAACAGCGATGTCGCTGACGAATGCGCTGCTTGCCCATCCAACCGTGGTCGTGCCGCGGTCGACCGTATCCCAATAGATCCATGCGTGCGTCGTGGCGCCACCCGCGGAATCCAAGGCTGAGCGTAAGCTTGCAGAATTGGAGGATATGGCGCTTGGGCCTTCATTGTTATTCACGATGGGTGCGCCGGCATCATCGTCAACGAGATTGACGATGCCGATTGCTGATGCGCCAATGGTCGCATGCAGCGGGTTGCTCAAAACAATCGCGAACGTTTCGTTGCCTTCGGCATCGCTATCGTTTTCTAGGGTGACGCTGATTGTTTCGGCCGCGGTTGATTCAGCTGCCCAGTTGACGGTGCCGGTTGTTTCGGTATAGTCGCTGCCGGCTATGGCCGTCTCATTGCTTGTATTGAAGTCGATCGTCACGGGTTTACCGGAGACGTGGCTCAATACAAGTTCCATGGTTGCCAGACCCGCGTTCTCCAGATTGTTTGAGGGCGAGCGAACGAATTCGATACTGGGTGGTGAATCGTCGTCAATGATGCTGACAACATGTAGACTGGGCGAACCTATGGACGCGCCGACAACGCCGGACAGTGTGAATTCGATGGTTTCGTTAAACTCGTCACTGGTATCTTGTGTGACGGTAAAGGTCGTGGTTGTCGTGGTCTGTCCGGCGGCGATGACGACATTTCCGTTAGCGTAACCGTAGTCCGTGCCATTGACGGCTGTTCCGCCCGTGGCGCTGATTGTGACTGACGCGGGTTGGGCTGATGCGCCGGTAAGTTCCACCTCTAGAGTTACGGTTCCTGCGTTTTCCGAAACATCATTCGTCGACGCGGTGAAACGTATTTCTGGCGAGAGGGTGCTGAATGAAACGGATTCACCGGCCCATGCGGTTCCCAGGGTATTTGATGCAGACGAACGATAGTAATAAGTCGAGTTTGGAATCAGGCCGCTAATGTGGCTGAAATAATCACCCACGGATTGTTCGCCGAGGCTGATAACGTTGTCCCAGTTGCCGGCCGTTTCCTCGCCATCATTATCGCCCCAGTAAGTAAACAGCGTTGCGATAGGCGTGGCTGCGGTCAGGGAGACGTTCAGGTTGGCCGAGGTGGAGTCTACAGAGGTTGGGGCTGTATTGGTCAAGGCGGGCGCACCATTTGCGCTGTATTCGACGACCAATTGCATAAAGTCGAAATAAACGGCGTCGGATGACGTGGCACTATTGACCACCGCGAATTCGGAGTTTGTTATCTGGGACGATGTGCTTAGGAGTGCAGTCAGGTCTAGGATTGTTTGTTTTTCAGTGGCGTCCCAGAGAATGTTGCTCGACACCGTTGGGCAGGCCGTGCGGGTTCCTCCCAACCAGTCCGTGACGGCGCGATCGTCACTGATGTGCACATTGAAATGCCCCGACTGACCGGGGTCACCTTGATGATGAATGTGTAGTGTGACAGACGTTAAGACAATGTCTTGCGGGACGTCATTGGTGAAATAAACGCCAAACCACCCCTTTTGGGAGATACTGCCTGTATTGTTACCAATACACTGTTTGTCGAGCGCATCCCCATCATCGTCCCGAATAAAGGGAAGCGCCGTGCCGAGCACGACACCATTGTAAAATGGGTGACCATTTGCCGGATCAAAGCGCCAGCCTTCTTTGACGAGACTGATCGACTGTTGTGGGCCATTCCCACTAGGTGGGGGCGTGGGGGGCTCTTCGTCCAGAACCGTGAAGTCAATATTGTGTGGCGCGACGTTTAGGGCGACGAAATCATCCCCTGCGGTGTCCAGATAGGTCCAGTTGGCTGGCGTGGCAATTTCGATGAGTAGATTAGATTGCGTGCCTGATCGCGTCCCTGAATAGTAGCCCGTGTCCGAACCGGTCGGGTGTGAAACCGCCGTGTTGTCGCCGAAACTGAGCCCGAGTTTGAGTGTGTAACTAGCTAATGTATCAACGGAGTAGATGTAGGTTCCGTTTTGACTGACTTCATTCCAGTCACCGCCGGATGACCAGCCCCAGTTCCCTACAAAAGTGACCGAACCGCTTGTTGCCGATGGTGAGGTTGCCGGGTTGAGGATGACGACGACGGTCCCTTTGGTAAGCCCCCCGGCGGGTGTCGTATACGTCACCGTATCACCGCCATTTTCAGCAAATGTGAAGGACACACCCGCGTCGATGTCCACCAAGGGCACAAACGAGAAATCTTCGATGTTGTCGGCGTTATAGGCGATGATGGCGAGGTCACCGGGCGACAGGGTGCTGACAGCCTGAGCGGCAGTCGTAATGAAGACTAGGCTAAGCAGCGTTGCCGTCCGAGCCAATCGCCGAGACGTCGTAGATATTATTTTGTTCATGCGAACCCGAATCCGTGAATCATCATAAGGACGGCAATCCGATGATTTGGCCATATTATATGTGAAATTCCGTACGGTGGTCAAGTTGTGCCCCGCAGAAAAGTTATTGAGGCCAATTGTCTTAAAGGATAGCAGGTCTTAGTCAACATCGCCCGCGCGACGCTCACAAGAACGCCAATGTCCTGAATCTAGGATCCAGTTATCGAATCGAGCGTTCACTGCCTTCACGCCACGAATGCGTTTGAGTTCGTAAAACATGGCGTTCATCATATTCGCTTGTAGCTCGGGCTCTTTGCCGGCAATGCGTTGCAGCGTGCCAAAGAGGTGTACGCGGCCAGATGTACAGCGAACGGATATGCGACCGAGATCTACCCAATGTTTGATGAAGACCCGTCTAACGGATCGCGATAATTCAAGATCAATGCTTACAGGCATGTTGGTGTTTGCTCAGCCCGATTCTGATTCGTAGGCGGGTCCAACGAGGCCGATGACTTTGTTGTAGAGTGTGTCGAGTTCGAAGGGTTTATACAGAATGTCGGTCGTTCCATCTATAAACTGATCTTCCCACATTTTGACCACATCATCGTTTTGCGGGTCAAATGAATTGGGATAGGCTGTCACGAATAGAACAGGCAACTCACGGAAGGTGCGCATTTCTTGATAAATTTCGAAGCCACTCTTGACCGGCATTTTGACGTCGAGCGTGACGAGGTCAAAATCATCTCTTTCGCGCAACAGACGAAGCCCCTCCTCTGGGTCCGTCGTGGATTCAAAAGAATAGCCTTCCATCGTTAGTGCATCGTTTAAGCATTTGAGAATTTCCGCTTCGTCGTCAATGGATAGAATTTTAATCACCGCTCGTTTCGCATCCTTTCTCTAACAAGTGGGCCTCAGGGGCTTTCCTGCGTGTTCTGAGTATCCGCTGCATCCGTTTGCTGATGCCCGCCCGGGCTAGCGACGTTCTTTATGACGGTCTTGTGGTGCTGAGTCAGAAATCCGCCATGTGCGTCGTTAATGTCAATGTCGCCTTCTTGGACGCGTACGGTCAAGTGTTCGTTTTCAGCCGCCAAGAAGACAAAGAAGCCGATGGCAACCCACATGAGCGAGCGTGGGTCGAAACCCATCGTGTCTCCGTTTACCATAACTGGCGAGTTTAGCATTCCACCCAAAATCATAAGGGTGCCGAAAAGCTTGCCTAAGCGAGCGGAAATTGCGGTGGCGCGCAGACGGCCCAGCGGGTTTGATAAGGCGGCACGTAACACGCGGCCACCATCCATAGGAAAGGCGGGTAGAAGGTTGAAGAAAAAAAGAACGGCATTGAGCCACGCGCAGATCTCTAGAATAGTGATCTGCCCAACGGGAGTATGTAAGGGCTCCATGGGAAATACGTTGGTTAGAAACCAAAAGAATAGGGCTAGAACAAGGCTGACGGCAGGTCCGGCAATGGCCATGAGAAGTTCATCCGTTGGTTTTTTTGGGATTCGCTCCATCTGGGCTGCACCACCAATCACAAGTAGCGTGATGTCGTGAACGCGACATTGCTTTCGAATGGCGACATAGCAATGCCCGAGTTCGTGCAAAATTATGCTAAGTCCAAGTGCAAACTGAATGATCAGACCCCACCGGAGACCAAATTTTGAACAAAGCAAGAATGTCATCAGGAGAAGCGATGCGTGCAGTCGGATCGGGATACCCCATACACTGATGATTTTGATGGATAAGTATTTCATAGACGATTCACTCATGGGTTAGCGTAGTGCGCTTGCGCCGAATTGACCACTTCAAAGGCGCGACGTTTCATGGCGCAGCATGAAATGAACATTATTGTCAAATCAACTCAAGATTATGTCTTCCACAAAGAGACTTGATGCCCATCCGGCATTTAGACTATGTTCGGTGAAACCATTATGAAATTGTCCATTGTCATTCCTGTCTACAACGAGCGAGAGACCATTCGTGAACTGCTGGGGCGCGTTGCCGCAGTCGATTACGGCGTTGAATGGAGTATTGTTTTAGTTGACGACTTTTCAACAGATGGCACCCGTGATGAGCTGAAAGCACTTGAAGGGGAGCATCCTGAATGGACGTTCTCTTATCACGATAAAAACATGGGCAAGGGCGCGGCCCTACGTACAGGGTTTCAGGATGCGGATGGTGACCTTATCGTTATCCAGGACGCCGACCTCGAGTACGACCCAGAAGATATTAAATTATTGTTAGCGCCAATGCAGCGTGGCCATGCGGATGTGGTTTACGGATCACGATTTATTGGGGGCGGCTCACATCGGGTTCTCTTTTTCTGGCATTCTGTCGGCAATCGGTTTCTTACTCTATTTTCGAATATGATGACCGATTTAAACCTCACTGACATGGAGGTTTGCTACAAGATGTTCAAGCGCGAGGTGCTTGAATCGCTGACCTTGACCGAAGATCGTTTTGGCTTCGAAGTCGAAGTGACTGCAAAAGTGGCCAAAGGGAATTGGGTTGTTTACGAAGTACCCATCTCTTACTACGGTCGCAATTACGATGAAGGTAAAAAGATCACGTGGAAAGACGGTGTTCGCGCACTCTGGTGCATCATTAAATTTCGATTCGTCTGACACGTAAAGGGACGTATATAATGGAAAAACTGGTAAAATTTTTCGCAACAGGATTCGGGCTTGGCTATAGCCCTTTCGCCTCAGGAACGGTCGGGACGTTGCCTGCCCTGTTTATTGTCATTCCACTAGCCAGCATGGGCTACGGGATGCAGCTGGCGATCACGGCTGCACTCTGCATCATTGCTGTCCCACTGTGTTCAGCTGCAGAATCTATTTTTGGTCGTAAAGACGACGGGCGTATCGTTGCCGATGAGTACATGACCTTTTCGCTGTGCTTGATTGGAATTCCGTGGCTGGAGTGGCCTGCATTTCTAGCTATTGCCTTTATCGTTTCCCGAATCATGGACATCATCAAACCTCCACCGGCGCGCGAATCACAAGCACTCGCAAGCGGTATTGGCATCGTGATGGATGACGTGCTGGCAAATATCTACGCCTTGATCGTCAATCACCTGATCTGGCGTTACGCCATCGTGAAGTTCGTTCTCGCGACAACCTGATTGCTGATGCGGATTCCTTGGGCGTGGATTCCTGGCCCGCGGGTTCTTTGAGCCACAAACCCGTGGCCAGTCGCCCCGCATGTTGCAGGGCGACCACGACATTACCCTTTGCCCTGATTCGCAACAGCCTGTTGCGCAGCGGCGACGGCGTCGGCATCGCCAAGGTAGCGATTTGATATTGGCTTTAGGTCCTCATCCAATTCGTAGAGCAAGGGCATGCCCGTCGGGATGTTCAAGCTAACGATATCCTCGTCCGAAATGCCGTCCAGATATTTGACCAGCGCACGTAAACTGTTGCCGTGTGCAGCAATAATGACGCGCTTTCCGGAACGAATGGCGGGCGCGATCTCGTTCTCCCAGCAAGGCATAAAGCGTTCGACAGTGTCTTTGAGACATTCTGTGTGCGGTACGTCTTCCGGACTGAGATCGGCATAGCGTCGGTCGTGTCCCGGAAAACGTTCGTCAGACGCATCCAGCGGCTCAGGCGGCGTATCGTAGCTGCGACGCCAAATAAGGACTTGCTCATCGCCGTACTTTTTGGCGGTTTCCGCTTTGTTCAAGCCTTGAAGCGCTCCGTAGTGCCGCTCGTTCAGGCGCCAGGTGCGGTGCACGGGAATCCACATGGAATCCATACCGTCCAATGTCAACCACAGTGTGCGAATGGCGCGCTTCAATAGGGACGTATACGCCACATCAAATTCGAAGCCTTCGTCGCGCAATAGCTGTCCTGCGGCCTTCGCTTCGCCGACACCCTTCTCCGACAAGTCGACATCTGTCCAACCGGTAAAGCGGTTCTCACGATTCCAGACACTCTCTCCGTGGCGAATCAATATGAGCTTGTGCATGTGATAATTATCCTTTCTTGCGTTGAAACTGTTTAAATGTTCGGCGAGTATATACCGATCTCGCCGCTCGGGGGCAAGCTTCGAGGACGAATGGCGTGTGAACGACATGTTTTTAACCAGCATTCTTTGCGTCGATGCAATTGCGCGGTTGACCCATCGTCCATGAATTGAGATACCTTGTGATACGAATGCAATATATGAAACGAACAGGACAGTGCATCGCCATCGCCATGCTGATGTTGCAGCCATGCACGAAGGCTGAACTGAATATTCGTGATCATTATTCGCCGCGCAATTCAGAGCGTCCCCGGCGAAAAGCAACGTCGTATATCGTGCTTCACACCACAGAAGGTGCGACCAAAGGCTCGCTCGACAAGATTCACCGAAATGGCGAAGCCCATTACGTTGTCGACACGGGTGGGCGTGTGTATCGTATCATCGATCGCTTTCGCGTGGCCTACCATGCAGGTCGCAGCATGTGGAGTGGCCGACGTAACGTCGACGAAGTATCGATTGGCATCGAAATTGTCGGCTTTCACAACAAAAACCTAACATCCGCCCAGTTCGCGGCCGTACGTGAATTGCTGAAGCAGTTGAAGGCCACGTATTCAATTCCGGACAAGCACGTCATGCCGCATTCCATGGTTGCCTACGGGGCACCCAATCGCTGGCACAAACGATCTCACCGCGGGCGCAAGCGCTGTGGCATGCTCCTGGCGAAGCCAAGTGTGCGCCGTAAGTTGGGGCTCTACAGTCAGCCGAGTGTTGATCCAGACGTGCGCGCAGGACGTCTCGTTGTGGGGGACCCTTATTTGCATGACGTTCTATTCAATCATGAGCACGATCCGCGTCCCGCGCCCGTCGTGGAAACGGCCGAGCCCAATGGCGATGCGGGTGAACGCATCATCGGAAACGGTAAATCAGCATGGGATCTGGCGCGCGAGAATTACAACAGTCCACAAACCAAATACGTCTTACCCAATGGCACGGTCCAGTTTGGTAACCAAATTACAAACTGGAAACGCATTC
Organism: Kiritimatiellia bacterium; assembly: GCA_047615735.1. GTDB lineage: Bacteria > Verrucomicrobiota > Kiritimatiellia > UBA8416 > JAIOPI01 > JAPKCZ01. The sequence goes on from JBLHHU010000014.1 coordinate 8,059, forward strand.
CTCCGGGTACCCGCGTCATTATAGACGCAAGTTTGCCCGAGAACACGGAAGACGCGATTCTTGAAATTGGCGGATCGGACGGACAGACCCTCAATGATATTGCAGGAGACGAGGCCAGCAGCGAGGGCACGATCTATTTTCTCAGTGACGGGCGTGTGCGCACAGGAGCCGAGTTGGGGACCAATGGTCTGGCACGTCTGCCTGCAAAAACCCGTGTTCTTGTGGGCTACGTTGTTGGCGGCTACATTACGCGCACACGCAGTGCTTACGATGTGTGTGGTGAGTTGTGGAATGCACCATCAACCATCTACCGCTACCCCGACGGGTCGATTCGTTATGGTCGTCAGGTGAATGAGAATTCCATACCGCGTGGAACCCAAGTCTTTTTTAGGAATTAAACCATGTGGCTTGTCGCTTGTCGATTGGCATGGTAGCACTAGCCCAATACCTACCCTACACCCATGCTGAGATCAGGAGGACACGTCGGTGTCATCGAAAGAATTCCTAACTGCTGACGGCCTTGTGCGTGACGCGTTCACGCTGGCTGAAAAGATATACAGCTCTGGCTATCGGCCTGATGCTGTTCTCGTGATTTGGCGCGGTGGAACGCCCATCGGAATCGTTATTCATGAATACCTTCGATTCAAAGGCGTGGATACATATCACGGTGTTGTGAAGGCCGAATCCTACACGGGAATCGAGCAGCGTATCGAACCGCGAATTATGCACCTTGAACCGTTGATGGCGGACATCAACGCGGACAGTCATATTCTTTTAATTGATGACATTTTCGATTCAGGGCGAACCATTGAAAAGATATGCGAGAGGCTGTCTAAAAAGCATTCAACGGTCAAAGTGGCCACCTTGTATTACAAGGAAGCCAACAATCAGACCAGTATTGAGCCCGATTTCTATCTGCGCAAGACCGATGACTGGATCGTTTTTCCACACGAACTGATGGGGTTGAGCGAAGGCGAAATCGAAGAAAAGGATGCTTACATCAAATCGCTTCTTGATGGTGATGCGGGGCCGTCCTCGCCATCCTGATGGCTTAGCATTCCAAACAACTATGAAAACGCGCGCTATAGATCGGCATCGTTCTTTCGTTATTCTGACATTCGGTGGTATTTTCGGTTACATCGCCATTTGGCAGTTTCTTGCTTTTACGCTCCTTATTTTGATGGTCTGGCTCAATGAACTTGTTGATCTTGGCCACCTGTTGCTCCTGCTTCCCAAACGGGATTTCAGTTGGATGCGTGGTTGCTTGGGGACCGGCGGTGTTCTGCTCGCGGCCAGTGTTGCCATCGGCAACACATACATGCAACAACAGCAGGTTGTGCGCGGGTTGCTCACGATCTGTAGCTATTGCCATAAAGTTCGGGTTGATTCAGAGCTGTGGCAACGCGTCGAGACCTATATCAGCAAGCGCTCGAGCATCATGTTCTCTCACGGCATATGTCCATCATGTTTTGTCGTGGAGAAAGAACGTGTCGTAAACGCGGCCGCACAATTAGAGGATGGCTAAGGGGGCCGTTCTTTTGAACTACCGGTAGCGTTTAGGTAGAATGCCCAGGTTTTTGATCCGATAGTTTAGAATGCGTTGCGTCGTGTTTAATTGGCGCGCTGAACGTGCCGCATTACCGCGTGACTGTTTTAGCGCGTCGATAATGATTTCGCGTTCGTATGTTTCGACCATGCTGCGCAAATTGGCGCCATCCTCCGGCAACATCGCCGTTTCCGTTTCCTGAGCGGTTTGCAATGAGGGGGGGAGGGTGTAGCTGTGGATGACGCCGTCACCACTAGTGAGGACGGCACGCTCGATGCAGTTTTCAAGTTCACGAACATTTCCGGGCCAGTGATAGGTCATCATCATGTTGATCGCCGCGGACGAAATTCGTTTTATGGGTTTGGCATAAATCTCGCTGTATTTTTGGACGAAACTGTCCGCGAGAAGCATCACGTCGGAGCGACGTTCTCGTAGAGGGGGCAGGTGAATAGGGAAAACGTTCAGGCGGTAAAACAGATCTTCTCTGAATTTGTCTTCCCCCATACGGGCTTCAAGATCCTGACTGGTTGCTGTAATAATGCGAACATTGACCGTAATCGTCTTGTCGCCGCCAACACGCTCAAAGGAGCGTTCCTGCAGGACGCGCAAAAGGCGCACCTGGACACCGGGTGAAATATCGCCGATTTCATCGAGAAAAAGCGTGCCGCCGTTGGCAATTTCAAATCGACCCGCGCGTTGTGAGGCAGCGCCGGTGAAGGCACCTTTTTCATGCCCAAACAATTCACTTTCAATTAAATTTTCGGGCAACGCGGCGCAGTTCACGGAAACGAATGCATTTTCACTACGTGGACTGCTGTGATGGACAGCCCGTGCCACCAATTCTTTGCCTGTCCCGGATTCGCCACGAACCAATACCGTGGCCGTACTGTTGGCGACTTGTGCGATCTGTTCGTAGACGTTACGCATACCACTGCAGTTGCCGACCATATTGCTTGGATGGTAGCGATCGCCCAGTTGAAGTCGGAGTTTGCGGTTCTCGGCGAGCAGGCTTTCGCGCTCCTCTTTGTCTTCACGAATGCGGGAGACGCCTTCGGCAAGCAGTCCGCTTACCAAAAGGAGAAATTTTTGGTCTCGGATCAATTCTTCATGGGTCGCAATGGGGCGATCAATGCTCATCGTTCCGATAACGCGCTGTAAGTGAATGATGGGTACGCATATAAACGAGACACGCTGGTCGCGTCGTGTTCGCGTACGATCTAAGAAACCTGATTCCTCGGAGACGTCGATGACGATGGCAGGCTGCCCGCTTTGCGCGACCTTGCCTGTAATGCCTTCGCCGAGCTTGTATTGGCCTAGTTTACGTTCTGATTCAGTTAACCCACGGGATGCCTCGATACTGAAGACGTCTGTATCCGGTAGACGCAGCGTGAGGGTACCGCGCGAAAGCTCCATTTCGGATTCCATCACCTCGAGGGATTCCTCCAAAAGTGAAGATATGTCGTGCTGATGCGTTAGGACATGTGAAATGCGATGTAAAATCTGAAGTTCGATTTCGGCACGACTTGTGGATGCTGTCGTTTCGATTTTGGCTGTATTTGAATCGGACATATTGGATGCGATGGGAGGCGTCAAGGTTTACATTGATGTAGCAGCAGTGCTTTTCGTGACAAAAATGTTTCAAACAATATATCTTCATAGGTGGATTCCTGTAAAGACTAAACACGCTCTTGGCCTAAAGTGTGGATTATTGATTGTATAAGGGAGTTTTCTTGTCTCTATGTGAGGCTTGGTACGCCTCTTGCTTTACAATCCTTTAAAATCATTTGGAAACACTAGCATCCCATCGGGGCAAATATTGGGGACGAAAGAAGCGTATTTCCCATTGTTTCTGACGCCATGTGCCAAAGCTGCATTGCATAAATTCCCGTCCCTGAAGAAGATCATTCACACCGTCCCGCCGAGCGGGAGGGTGTGAAATCTTTTCTTTGGCCTATGGGATGCTAATGATTTGGAAAGTGAATAACAACGCACGCCCTGATATAGTGTCTTGCCCAATCCGTCGGGGTCGGTGACGCTAGCTAGCGCGTGTGGTTGTTGGATATCTATTGTGACGAAAATGCCATGAACGCAAACACTGCAACACGATCAGAATCTGAGCCAGCGCTTTTCTCGTTGCTTCTGGAACACAGTCGCGTCCTGTCACTTCTTGCTGGCAGCACCGACATTGCTGGTTTTCTTAAGCAGACCGTTGAAATGGTGGCGTTGCGGCTCGATGCTGGGGTGTGCTCCATTTACCTCTACGAAGAAGCATCAGACGAACTGGTCATGCGGGCAACGGTCGGTCTGAAGCAGACCGCTGTGAACGTGGTGCGCCTGTCAAAAGGCCAAGGGCTTGTTGGGGCAGCGTTTGCCACGCGCAAGGTCATCAACGCGCAAGACGCTAGCAGCGACCCCCGCTACACCCGCATTCAGAGCATCGACGAAGAACTTTACGAAAACTTTTTAGCTATCCCAATCTATCGGGGTGCGGAAAGTATTGGTGTTTTGGTCACACAGCGACCAGAGCCAAAGCCGTTTTCGGAGGACGAGGTTGTTGTTTTGCAACTCCTGACATCGCATCTTGTCGGCGCCATTGAAAGTGCCCGTGTCATGCTCGAGGTGCGCGATGAAGCGCCACGTACAACGACCGGCACAGCTGCAATTGTGCCCAGTCAGGCTGAGGGACGCTCTGTGTTTCCCGGGGCGGTGTACGGGCCGGCACGCGTCGTTGGAAGGGAGTCAGCCGCTGATGCCGTACACCGAATGGCTCGCGAAGACGGTTTCGGCGGCATGCAAGAGCTGAACCGCGCCATGGCTGCCACGCGCGAGCAATTGAGCCATAGTCAGCGCCGCCTGGCCGATCGGCTTCCCGAAGCTGTCAGTCTGGTCGTCGACGCACAACTTTTGATGCTGGCCGATGAAGCACTAGCGCAACGCTACCGTAAATCGATGGACGAAGGAGTTGCTGCATCCACAGCCTTTGCTAGGGCCATTCAGCACTACATGGTCATCCTGGCGCGCAGCTCCCATGTTTACATGCGCGAAAAGGTGCAGGATGTCGCGGATCTTGGTATTCGCGTGCTTCGCAACATGGAATCCACCACCGCGTATCGCTCGGTCGATTTATCAGGCGAAATTGTTGTCGCAGGTGATCTTCTGCCTTCAGATGTGCTGATGGTGGCCGCCGAGAACGTGGCGGGTGTTGTGTTGGTGTCTGGCGGTATTACCGCCCACGTTTCCTTACTAATTCGCTCTTTGCGTATCCCGATGGTGCTCTGCGATGATCAGAATCTGATGCAGTTGACGGATGGTGATCAGGTGCTGTTGGATGCCGACGAAGGATGTTTCTATGTCAAACCCGGCGACGCCCTGCGGGCATCCTTTCAGGATAGGCTACGACGTCATTCGGGGAACGGCGCGAATGCCGCCATTGCGAAGCCGGAAACGCATACACGTGACGGCCGTCGCGTACATCTGTTGGCAAATATCAACTTACTTTCCGATGTCAAACTTGCCCTTCAAGTGAAGGCGGAAGGGGTTGGATTGTATCGAACCGAAGTTCCTTTTCTGCTGAGTTCATTTATTCCCACGATGAATGAACAAGTCAGCATCTACGCGAACCTGTTTGAGAACCTCGCCGGCCACGAGGTGGTTGTGCGAACCCTCGATGTGGGAGGCGACAAGATGCTTGGCCAGTACGATGATGCAGGCGAAGCCAACCCGGCGCTTGGATTAAGGTCCACACGCTTCACCCTGCATCACAAAGAGATTTTTGATGATCAATTGGAAGCCGTGATTCGTGCCGCTCATGGACGCAGCAAATTGAAATTGATGTTTCCAATGATCTCGTCTGTTGATGAGTTTTTATTGGCACGTGATCGCGTGCTTGTGTGTCGGGACCGTGTCCAAAAGCACATGAAGGAGGATATCGTCATGCCCAAAATTGGTATGATGCTGGAAGTGCCCTCTGCCGTGGAAATGATCGATTGTTTTATTCCGCATTCTGATTTCTTTTCGATCGGCACCAACGACCTCGTCCAGTACCTGCTCGCCGTGGATCGAACGAACGCGAAGGTGGCTGCATATTATTGCGAACATCATCCCGCTGTCTTGCGCACACTGGCACGTGTGTGCCGGTTTTTGAGCGCGGAAAATTCTGATTTTTCCGTCTGCGGAGAAATGGCGCATGCCGCGAAGTATATTCCGTTTTTCATTGGTATTGGGGTCACGCAATTGAGTTTGGATGCATCATTCGTCGCCGAAGTGCAAGCCATCGTGCAACGCGTGACGGTGCCGGACGCCGAGGCCTATGTGGATGAACTGCTGAACGCGGAATCCATCAGCGCGACGGATGAAATCATCGCCCGCCGGAAGTCGTTATATTCCCTGGTGTGAGCCCGTTTTCGTTGAGAAAGTTTTGCACGGCCGTACGCCACTTTGTTGCATTGTCTCCCTGGTAAGATTCGTGCTTCACACCATCAAAAACAACCAGTTTTTTGGGGCCGGATAACGCCGAGTAGACGCGCTTTCCTTCGCCAAGTCGTGCGCGTGGGTCATCGCTGCCGTGCAGGACCAATGTGGGTAGCTTAACGTTCTTTGCATAATCGACAGGGTTGTGCTGAAAGGGTTTAACCCCCATGGCAACACCTCCCCAGAATGTGAGCAGTTGCGCGGACGGGAAGGGCGGCACGCCCATAGTGTTGAAACGATTAATGACTGTTTGCAGTAGGGTGTCAAAAACAGCTTCGATGATGATGGCATCCACGTCGACCTGGTGAACGCTACTGCTACGTAGAACGGCCGCGGCGCCCATCGATTGCCCGAATAGAATCAAGTGCTTGCCCGGATAGGTCGCTCGCAGATGGGCGACGACGCGGCACACATCTTCTGCCTCATTGTAGCCAATGGTTGTTCGGTTTCCGCTGGAATCGCCTGAACCGGGAAAATCCATTAATACGCAAGCCATTCCCAGTTCGACAAAGGCAACGGCTTCATCCAGTAGGGATGCTTTGCTGGCACCGTATCCGTGGCACAGTAAGACTACCGTTTCGGACTTCTTGTTCGGCACGTGCCATAAGCCGAGCGTGGTCGCGCCACGGCTGTCGATGGTCATGCTTTCAAAGTCTAGACCGTAATCCGCGGGCGTTTCGCTGTTTTGTGGTCGAGGCATGCGCACGCCGAACACGAGAGTCTTTATTTTTTCGACAGCGTTCAATTCTTCGGGCGAGGCGGTTCGTTGCCCTGCTGGAACAAAGCGTGTCATCGCAATGGCATGCATGATCGCTACGGCGTTCCAGCCGATCATCAGCAGAACAATCGCGCAGAGCAGGATCAACATACTGCGTCTCCGGATGCGCACGTTTCTGGCATAGGGGCGAGTCTTGTGGATGGCGTAATCTCCAGTTGCGGATGTGTTCGCAGCGTTGCGGCAATACTCTCAACATCATGATCGAACAACAAGACGTCTTGCTGCTCAGCGATCAGCGCAAGATGGGTTCGTTTCCATTGGCGTGTTTGCATGGGGTAGGTGTCGTAGGCCGTGTGATAAACGAGGCGTAAATGATGCTGTGACGGGCAAACATCGCCCGCGTAAATCGCGCGCCGCGTGCCCCCCAGTGTCGCGCTTTTCGGGTGACATATTTCATAGACGCCTTCGTCGAAGACGATCGCGCAATGGCCGCCCGTATGACCGCCCGTGTGTGCGAAGCGAATGCCGGGGCGAATGATTGATTCAGCAGGCGTGAGAGCGTGCCGCCGATTGTCCGGCAACGCTTTGATGGGGGCGATGGTGGCGTTTGGGTATGCCCTGAACAAGAGCGGGTCGCCTGACATTGCGAGGCGCCATTCGTCATCGCCGATGAAGACGTCCGCGTTCGGAAAGGTCTGTTCAACGTGACCGTCGTCGTGGACGCGCCCTATGGCGCCTGCATGGTCCCAGTGCAGATGGGTCAAGGCAATGAATCCAATGTCTGCCATCTCGACTCCATGCGCCTGCAAAGAGGCTTGGAGGTGCCAGCACGGATCGACGCCTGCGATCTGGCGTTGTTTATCGCTCATCCATGACGGATTGCCGCAACCGACATCTAAAAGGCCGAATTCACCGTCGTCGGTTTCAATCAACCACGTATTCATGTTCTGCGGGATTCTGTTAAATGCGTCCGGAACGAGGAACTGTTGCCAAATGGTGCGGGGCACGAGGCCAAACATGGTGCCGCCATCCGCATAGAAGCGAGAGGCCAGAATAGGGTGTAATTTCATTCGTTGAGCACAGCATAGGGCTCAGCTGTGGTCAACCGTTAGTTTCGCGACGTGATCGCAATGTTGACCAAATATCGAAACGAAAGTTGGGCCCAAACGGTCGTAGCGCAAAATGCCGTGCTGTGCTCGCGTTGCATTTGCATCTCATGGGCCCAAATATCGGGCATATAAAAGCCGCGTTTCGTAATGGTTTGAAGCCGTTCGCTCAAGCCGAACTGCAGTAATCCCGGCCACTGAAAAATAGAATAAGCACAGAGTATGCATAGTAGAGCTCACTCGAATCTGTTGGCGGCATCACTCTCGCTAACAGATTCTTGTGACAAAATTATAGTGCTTCTCTCCTCCGCATCCTCTGCTAACTCCGTGGCTAATCTTGTCTTTGGGCAATGGGTTGCTTGTGACCGAGTTGTCGCATGGCGAAAAAGAGTTTTCGCGCATCTCTACTACTATGCTCGACTTTCACAAGGCCTTGAATATGTGGCATTTCTGAGAATTGCGCATCCTGCATCTTGTTGTGCTTATGTTGTGTTTTAGAAAAATCCACAACATATGGTGTCTTTCTGTTGACCCACTTCGAACACGCTGATATATCATGTTCCAACTTGCACGATATTTTTCCAAGTGCAGTCGCCGCCTGTTAATAAATAGTTAGCAACGGTGCATTTTTGTAATAAATTGTTGAAATTCAAGGGGTAAAGTAGTGGAAAAGTCATTTGCTGTCGGGGACAGGACCTTTGTCCTGGATGAGAGTAAAGCCGAGGAGGCTTTTAATCAGAAGATGGTCATCAACGGCCGCAAGTCGGTCTTCTTTAACCTCCTTCCTTTGAAGTACAATTGGGCCTACGATTTGTACAACACAATGAAAGCCAATCATTGGGAGCCAGAAGATGTTCAGATGCAGAAGGACATTGAGCAATGGCAAAGCACGGAAGAACTCAGTGACGTTGAGCGCTGGATCATTCGTATGGGGATTGGCTACTTTTCCGCGGCTGAAGGCATCGTGGGTGATAACGTGCTTCACGTCGTCCGCGAACTGGTTACAGCCCCCGAGTTGAAGCTTGTTCTTGGAAGGCATGCGCACGAAGAGAATGTTCACGCCGATAGTCTGCTTTACATGATCAGTTCGCTGGGTATCAATCCACATGAGTGCGAAGCGATGTTTGAGGATGTCGTTAGCATCCGCAAGAAGAACGACTTCGTCTGCGCGGTTTCAGAATCACTGCGCCGTGATATTGATCTGACGCTTACCGAAAATAAGCAGTTGCTTGCCAAGAACATCTTTCTCTTTGGTCAATGCATGGAAGGGACGCAATTCTACGGCCTCTTCGGAATGATACTTGCCCTGTATCGTCAAAACAAGATCCCGGGCATAGGACAGATGTTTCGCTACACCTTGCGCGACGAATCTAATCACATTGAGCTGCTGCGAAATCTGCTCATGGATTTGGTTGATGAGAATCAAGATGTGTGGACGCCTGAATTCAAGGAGGACTTGCGAGACCTGATGAAGCAGGCTGTTCGGCTAGAGAAAGATTTTATCGCGGATTGTCTGCCCGTGAATGCTGTCGGACTCAGCGTTGAGGAATTTTCGACCTACATCGATTATATCGCAGACCGTCGCCTTGATTCGTGCGGCTTGGCGCCGCTGAATGAGGGGGTTGAAAACCCGTTCCCCTGGTTGGCGGAAATGATGGATATCAAGAAGGAACAAAACTTCTTCGAAGGTCGCGTGACTGAATACCAGAAGGCATCTGCCCTCGTAGCCGTGGATGATGACGAATTATGAGCCCGACAAGTCAAAAAAGAAAAGGAAATGCGATGCGAAGCAACGTCTTCGAAGAAGATCAAGCATTGAAGCGCTTTACGGCCACCCCGAAGGATGAGCGGCCGCGTTTCAACTGGAGCGAGGTGTTGGATGCACCAAGCGACGCCATGGAAGGCATGACCCTATCCGGTTCGGATACCGAAACCGTTTTCAGTCTTGAAGAAGTCGCTGACACCATTGGTGGCGCTTTAACAGACCTACTGCTCTCGCGCCATGAAGAGCAGAATATTTTCAGTGATCGAAATCGTCGTTTTGTCGCGATTTTGACACACAAAGTAGGCGATACGCTGCAGGCGAACTCGAAGCGCACCAACCTGCGAAGCCTCTCTCCGGACGATGTTCATTTGACCATCGAAAAGACGCTGGTTGAACACGGAGCCTATGATGTGGCCCGTAGCCTCGTGACCAAACGTTCACATCGCCTGCGTAGCGGCGCATCCAAGTCGCCGGTCACGGTCAGTCTGATTCGCCGTAATGGACAGGTCGTTCCCTGGATCGAAAGTAAAATCGAAGTTGCCATTCGTCGTGCATTCTTGTCGCTCTATCTCGACTCGGAATCGTCGGTTGAAATTTCTACGAATGTCTCGGGCCGCGTCAAAGGCTTGAATCAGGCATTTGTGCACATCGAGGATGTGCAGGACATCGTGCAGGAAGAGTTGATGAAAGCCGGCCACTTTAAAGTGGCCGAATCTTACATTCTTTATCGCTCGCGTCGCTCTGAACTGCGCATGCGTGAAGCCGAAAAGCGTCAGGATGCCGATACGTCGCACCAGGAAGCGCTGATCACCGTTGACCGGGAAGACGGCACGTCGTTCCTTTGGGATGGCGTTGATCTCAAATGTCGTATCGAGTTTTCTTCGATTGGTCTTGATTTGTATATGGACGCACGGGAAATCGAAGACGAATTACGCCGTTCGCTGTTCGACACCATGACAGCAACCGATCTTCAGAAAACCATTCTGCTCAACGCCAAGGCGTTGATTGAACGTGATGCTGATTTCGCAACCTTCGCGGGACGCATGCTGCTTAGCTACATTTACGAAGAAGTGCTGGATTGGAATATTGTGTCCGAGGGCATTGCCGGTTTAAAGAACGCGCATCGTGGTGCTTTCCGTACATACCTGCAGCAGGGCATTGAAATCGGCCGCCTGTCGCCACGCCTTCTTGAGTATGATATTGAGGCACTGGCCGATACGCTTGATCCGCTTGCCGACCTTGATTTTGATTATCTAGGTATCCAGACCTTGTATGACCGCTACCTCATTTCCAACAAGACCAGTGGTCGCGCACGACGCATTGAAACACCGCAGTTCTTTTGGATGCGTGTTTCGATGGGACTGTTCCTGGATGAGAAAAGCGACCGCGAAGGTTGGGTGACGCGTCTCTATGATCTCTACAAGAGCCGCCGTTTCTGTTCGTCGACGCCAACGCTTTTCAATAGCGGTACGCTGCATAGCCAGCTCTCGTCATGCTACCTCTACAAGGTCGACGATAGCATTGAAAGCATCATGATTCGTGGTATTGCAGAAAATGCCTTCCTTAGTAAGTGGGCTGGGGGACTTGGTGGTTCTTGGACATCCGTTCGCGGTACTGGAAGTCATATTTCTGGCACCAACGGTGAGAGTCAGGGTGTCATTCCATTCCTTAAAATGCACAACGATCAGCTTATCGCCGTAAACCAAGGTGGTAAACGACGCGGATCCGGTTGCGCGTATTTAGAGACGTGGCACAACGACTTGTTCGACTTCCTGGAATTGCGACGCAATACCGGTGACGAGCGACGCCGGACACATGACCTCAATACGGCCAACTGGATTCCCGACCTCTTTATGAAGCGTATGGAGGCCCGCGAAAACTGGACCTTCTTCCGTTCATGCGAGGTGCCTGATCTACACGAAACCTACGGCAAGGCATTCGAGAAACGTTATTCAGAATATGAAGAACTCGCCAGAGAGGGCAAAATCTTCAGCCGTACCGAACCTGCTATTGAAGTATGGAAGACCATGCTGAAGTTGCTGTTTGAAACTGGGCATCCCTGGATCACGTTCAAGGATCCTTGTAATATCCGTAGCCCGCAAGACCATGTGGGTGTGATTCACAGCTCAAACCTCTGTACTGAAATCACCTTGAACACGGGTGAAGATGAAACGGCTGTATGCAACCTCGGATCTGTTGTGTTGGATCGCCACATTGGTAGCAACGGCGAAATTGATTGCGAGAAACTACGCGACACGATTCAAGTCGCTATTCGTGCACTCGATAATGTGATCGACATTAACTTTTACCCAACGGAACCAGCAAAAACGTCAAACGCACGCCATCGCCCAATCGGTATGGGCGTGATGGGCTTGCAAAATGCACTCTACAAAAAGAACCTGAGTTTTGCTTCAGAAGAAGCCGTCGAGTTTAATGATGAGTTCATGGAGCAGATCGCCTATTATGCCTACGAAGCATCGAGTGATCTTGCGAAAGAGCGTGGAACCTACAGCTCTTTTAAGGGATCTAAGTGGGATCGTGGCATTTTGCCGCAGGACTCGCTGGCACTGCTGGATGAAGAACGCGGCATCGATGTTGATGTGCCGCGTGGCGGAAAGTTGGATTGGACGCCGGTTCGTGAAAAGATTGCTGCTCACGGGATGCGTAACTCAAACGTGCTCGCCATCGCGCCAACGGCGACGATTTCCAATATCATGGGCACGACGCCTTGTATTGAGCCCACGTACAAGAATCTCTTTGTGAAGAGTAACCTGTCCGGTGACTTTATTGTGCTCAACAGGTCATTGGTGCGCGACCTCAAGGCGCGTGGCCTTTGGGGGCAGGAAATGATCGACAACCTCAAGTATTTTGATGGCGAATTACAGGACATGGAAGACGTGCCCGAGGATCTGCGACACAAATACGTGACGGCCTTTGGTATTGATTTCAATTACTTCATCGCTGCTGCAGCGCGTCGTCAGAAATGGATCGATCAAGCCCAGTCTGTTAATCTGTTCCTCGGTCAGCCTGACTTGAAAGGCTTGTCGCACATGTACCGCGCTGCTTGGAAGCAGGGTCTTAAGACCACGTATTACCTGCGCACACTGGGTGCATCCAATATTGAAAAAGCGACGGTAAAGGTGACCAAAGAACGTCGCGGTATCATGGCGGAGGCGATCACCGGTGGGGACATTCTTGAGGAGGACGCCGCTCCGGAAACGCCACGCGTTTTTACGGCAGAAGAAAAGAAGGCCTGCAGTATCGAAGCCATGCTGAACGGCGAAGAGTGTGAGTCCTGTCAGTAGGGCTGCTGGCACGTTCGTTACGGTGAATCGTTTGAGGGGCGGGTTCGATGGATAAACTAAAAACTGAGCTCGCCGCACATCCGGAAGTAGCCAAGCTCCAGAAAGAGCTCGGTACTTTCCAGAGTGATTTCGAAGCACTTCTTGAGTCCCGCGAAAAGCTACGTGTCGATGTAGAGCGTCTACGCAAAGCGAAAGATGGTTCTGCATCCGCGTAGCGGATGTGTGCATCTGCGATTCATACGACGGTTGCGTGAGACTCAGACCCTGAAAGCCGGCGGAGCCTGCCGGGCTCCAGCCGTTCTGATGGTTAGGGAGACGCCGTTCGGTTCGAAAGTCTCCCTGGAGCCCGGCGGGCTCCGCCGGTTTTTTCTAGCTTACGTAGCTGTTCCCTTAAGGTGCGTCCAGTTTAACCGAGCAGGCGCACGCCCAACATCCGCTGCTTGCCGCGGCACTTATCATCAAGACGTATACGGCAATTCCTTAAGTTGACACGCATGAGCGCAGCGGGTGCTAAATTCGGTCTTAGTCTTTGCCGAAGTCAAAAATCGCCAACTGCGGGTCGTGATCGCTGCAGCCACGATTTTTGAAGGCCGGATGCGGGGCGAAATCGCTGTTTATGTGAAGTGGCATGACTTGAACCAGCCGTTTGATCAGTGCGTGCGAAACAAACAGATGATCGATGGTCTGGGCCTGACCCCTATATACGTATGAGTACGCCGAGGTCGGGTGATTCTCCACTTGTGCGTCATAGAGATTAACGAGGTCCGCATCGTATAACGCACCAAGCTGGTCAGCTGGCGCCTCCGGTATGGGTTCGTACGGGCGTGGAAAGGTGTTCAGATCGCCTGCTACGATAATGGCCGCATCCTTGTGGTGCTTCCGAATGAAGTTCGCTATGTCAGCGTTGTGAAGGGCCTGTGCCTGCCGGCGTTCGACGTATTTGTCGGGACGGCTCCTGAAGTGGTTGTTGATAAGAAAAATGGGCTCATTTAGCTCTAGTTCCTTTGCGACGGGCGTGAAGACAGCGACCTGTGGTGCGCGTGCAAATACGATGTCGTGCTCTGGAATGTGCACATTGATGACGCGCGGGTTTGAAAAGGCCATGCCTGCGACAAGGGTGCTGCCGGTTGTGCTGATGGAAGGCGTGCCGCTTAGCAATTCATCCGCGACACCCGGTTCAGCGAGATGTACACGATCTGAGCGGTATAGATAGGCTGATGTGATTCCGCGTGTGTCGGCACCGGCGCGGTCAAAAACAGCGATGTACTCTGGGCCGCCCTCAGCACGAATGGTCAGTGCTAATTCCTGAAGCACATCAGGCATACCATCGCGGTTGTCGGCTGTTGCATAATTTAGGTGCTTACCCTTCGGGGTGCCGATGTCCTGATCTTCGATTTCCTGAATCATGAGAATGTCAGGGCTGCGAAGGTCTTGGATAATTTGTTGGGCAAGGCAATGGAGTCTGGCGTTAAAGTCGTCTTGCGATAGCGGAACGTAATTGTAGACGCGCTTCGTTGATGGGATTCGGAAATCCTTTTTGTCAAAAAGGTCATCCACTCTGTCGTAGAGATTTTCGAGGTTATAGGTCGCCACCGTTAGGTGGGACGCATTTGCGGGAGAGCGACGCGGTTTGTTGGTCGCCGGGTCCAGGCCGGGTTTGAAGGACACTGGGGTCAGCGCTTCGATGACGAAGTCGTCTCCGTCCCAAGCGACCACGCCGAGGACATCGTGCTGAAGCGTTTCAAAGGTGTGCGTTGGGGGAATGTATGTTCCGGGTTCGCCAGCAGCGTGTCGCAGGGCGGCATCACTGACGTGGATAAGAAACCCATTCTGATTATCAAATCGATCCGGTAAATCATCAAGGGGGTGTTCGTCGCGGTAAACACGTCGCGAAAGCGGATCGTGACGCCTCAGAAGTTTGTGGTCGGGGCGCAACAGGGTCGCGGCGGAGCTGATGTTGTTCCATCGCGAGACGTGATAGCCTTGAACCACACTACCCTCAGGGATGCGACAGCGTTGCCCGAAATGACCAAGCCAATAGTCGTGGGCTTCAGCGTGGTTTTCAGGCGGATCAGCGTCGAATACGGGTGCTTCTGCATTAAGGTTTACGCCTTTACGTACGACGCGGACAAGCTGTGCCGATTCCAAAATCGGGGCGCCACCTTCTTCTGTGATTTCACCGCGCAGGATGATTTCGTCTCCGGGCGCTGGATAGTACGGTTTTCCACAATTGTCGAGTTTGCGTCCATGGGCGATACGCACCATGATGCCGTCAGGTGTGCCCTTTTTCCTGTCGGCGCGCAATCGGGGTGCTTGAATGACGAAAGCGTAACGCATAAATCCACTTTCGGCCGCATAAGCAAGATTCGCAACCACGAGTCCCCTGACGACGCCCGGATAGGGCGTTTCAAGGCCAAGTATGGGTACTTCACCTTTGTGGTCAGAGGTGGCGCTGTTGGTGGTACAGCCAGCCACGAGTAGGGTGGTGGTGGCAACTGCCAACATGAAAAGCATGTGGCCTGTTTTTCGCTTCAGACGTTTCATAAACTAGCTTTCGGCTATACGTGGATATGGTTCTGATCGAATTCGCCCACTAAGAAACGCCGCTAACTATATCGAATTTCTGTATTCAACGAAAGCACGGGTTCCGCCGCTGATTCGATCCCGATATTATGACCATCGTTCGGGTCCGCAGTAGGTTCGGGGAAGGTTGTGATATGACGAATATTTTCATAGGTGCTTGGTGGACAATTGTTTCGTTGCGTGCTTCAATACGGTGCATGCATTCAGATGGGGAGAACAAAAAGGGTAGCCTAGGCATCGAGCAGCGGAGAACGCATCGTGTCCTGATGATCGCGGCGCTGTGTGCGCTCACACTTCTTACCCTTTACTTGCGAAGCTCGGGTCTTTTTAGGGGGCTTGAACGCGAGTTTGTTTTTCACCCCGATGCACCCAAGCAAGTACTGGCGCTCAATAACTTTCTGAACGATATTGACCGCTGGAACATGAAGCACGTGACCTATGATGGATACCCATACGGACTGAATCAGGTTGACGAATGGATCATTCGACCGGTTCTTGCCGTAAAGTACGCCATTGTTCGTATGACCAATCCAGGTATCCATCAATTCGATGTTCCTACGCATCGTCAATTATTTTACTGGGCTCGTATCTTACGCGTGTTATACGGAATGTGCGTCTTTGGTCTCTGTCTCGCCACTGCCCGCTATTTTACACGCTCTCGTCTCGCCTTTCTAAGTGTCGGCCTACTGATGGCGCTATCGCCTCTCATGACGGTCGTAACCCATTCGGCAACAGGGGACATAGGTGTCGACCTTTTTTGTATGGTCACGCTTTTTGCACTTTGTCGCTATCATGATCGTCCACGTTTGGTTTGGATCGCCATTGCCGGTCTATGCTGCGGATTAGGCTTCGCCTGTAAATTTCAAGGTGTCTTGGCAGCTTTCATGATTGCTTCCTATTTGCTGTTGGCCATGCCTACGTTCTCCTGGCGTAACATGGGTCGTACTGTTGCGCTTGGCGCCATGAGTCTAATCTTTCTTGTTGGTGGTATCTTTCTCGGGAGCCCCACGCTACGTGAAACGCCCAAAACGACCTGGCGCGACATGCGTGGGAATATGGTCTACGTCAAAAATGATGCGGCCACACCTGAATTTCTTGAGAAATCATTTTTAGGAAAAATTACTTACGGCCTTACGCACAACGGGCCCTCCGTGTGCGAAGCCCTGGGATTGGGTATTGTTTTGTTAAGCGTTGTTGCGCTTGGTGTTTCTCTTTGGCGCTGGTGGCGGTCTACTCGCTCTGAAAATTCTATACTATCGGAGCGATCTAAATCATCGCTTCACATCGCCGCATTGGGATTTGCGCTTTTTGCTGGCCTATTGTCGACGGCCCTAAAACCAACAATCCAACCATTTCATTATTCCTATCTTGTCCCGATATTGTGCCTGGCCGCCGGGCTTGTTCTCGATATGTTATGGCAAAGTCGGAATCGTTCTGTGCGTTGGCTTGGGCTTGTCGTCTTGCTCTGTACGGTCGGCGATCTTGCGGCACGTAGTTGGCGTGAGAATTATTTCTGGCGTCGTGACGACGCGCGCGGCGATGCATACGCCTATCCGGGCGACACATTCAGAAAACCAGCTGAATATTTCGGTGATCACGCGCCCGAGGACGAGCTCAAGCGCTTTGAGCTTCACGATTTGGGGCTACCTGTATTTCGCAATCGGCCATCGGTTGTCTGGTTCCCCGATGCTGCGTTTTTGAAAAGTATTCGTATATTGCCTGTTCCAACCGTTACGTTTCCGCAGAGTTCTCGCTGGATCTTTATGGATGGGCCTATCATGCCGAGAAATGACCGAATGTTTGAGGTTGCTGGCGGGCGAACGGTCAAGAAAGACGTTGTTTTCTATGAAACGCCGCAGCCTATGACATTCGGTATTCGCGTTGGAGATACGCCGTCCACGGTACGTATTTCTGCAGGGGGTGTCACAAAACAAGTTCACGTCACGCCACATCGCCAGACCGTATTTACGATCGAACCGAAACGCTGGGTGAAAAGCTCAAGTAATGGCCTGGATGTGAACATCGTTGCCGTTGAGGCGCAATCGAGCATGGGCTTTGCTAACATTTCGGTGATGACCTCCGAACAGGAGCGACAACATTTTTCATTTTTTGGAGGCGTTACAAGGGAACTACCTTATATCGATTCTTTTGGGACTAATACGTTGGCCGCGTGGGTCGGTAGGACGCGTTTTGTTGAGAACCATTCAGAGCATCGTTTCATTGGCGGCCATAAGGGCGGAGTGCTCTCACTTGATCTGCATTTGCCAGCCGGTGCATACCTATTGACATGCGACGTCGAAGGGCACCTTCAGAAGAATAAACTTAGCGTTGCGTTTGCAGATGCGTCCGGCTTTTTTGACGCATTTGAGGCGCGTCAAGTCTTCGACGTCAAGAAGGGCTACAATACGCTAAGTATTCCTTTTACTAAAGCGTTCGCGCCGTTTTCGTTTAAGATTCCACTTGTCGCTGACCCTGGCTCGGTGTCGCTCATTAGGTGGTCTGTACGACCGCAGCCTGAAATTATTTTAAAGGCGATTACGGATGTGAATGCTGGCGAGGCAGGACCCGAATGGCTTGCGCATCGGCGTGCCGCGACCGAACAGGTGGATTCGCCAAACGTTCTTCCAGAAAGTGGGGTGCGCTGGAAAAACGGTTTGCATCTTACGGCACTTCGTCTTCCCTCAACACTCGTGTCCGGCGAACGTTGTGTGCTCGAGTCGACGATCGACGTGCAAGACGCAAAATTTGATACATTCGATCAATTGGCCTTCCTTGTGCATGTAATAGATGCCAATGGAGATGTGGCCGCGGTGTTTGACCATCCCTTGACGCGCACACAAGTTGGTGATGAAGGGCTGCATATTCCCGTTGTAAAACAGGTGCCCGCTGGGTTGCCACCAGGGCCTTGTCAGTTATGGGTTGGCTTATACAGTGTTCAGACTCAGAAGCGCTATGCCCTCGCTGGAAAAAGCGTGCGAGGCCGAGACGTCAAACGCGATGCCGTTCATGTTGCGGACCTGCGCATTGAA
The DNA here is from genome assembly GCA_047615735.1 of Kiritimatiellia bacterium. Lineage (GTDB taxonomy): Bacteria > Verrucomicrobiota > Kiritimatiellia > UBA8416 > JAIOPI01 > JAPKCZ01. The sequence continues at coordinate 26,581 of JBLHHU010000014.1, forward strand.
TAGTGTAACATGCGGCGTTCTATTCGCTACCGCAACGCGCTTAAGGAACTTAACCCAGATCTTGACTTTTGCGTTCGATTCCCTATATTTGCGCGTTTCCGATCACGATAAGCCAACGTAGCTCAGCTGGTAGAGCAGCTCACTCGTAATGAGCAGGTCAGGAGTTCGAATCTCCTCGTTGGCTCCAGCCTCCGCAACGAGCGCAGCGAGGAGCGGAGGCTGTCACGCCGTAGTCGTGCGAGCCCCGGGCGAGTATGCGAAGGTGGACCTTTACGCTGTGCGCGCGTTGTCTACGGCTTGGCATGCCACCACTTTTGTCTGATATTCCCTCTTTCTGACGGCAGAATTATAACTTTAGTCGGGGGCCGGACTCATTCTTGGGGCCATTTCTCCACTCGTTCCTCGTTCGAGAAAAGGCCCTACTTCAGAACTTTTCACTGCGATATGAGATTAGATGCCTTTGTCCTGACTGGCCCCTTTCCTCTGGGCGCACTTGGGCAGAGCCAGTAGGGCCTTTTCTCGAGCGAGGAGCTTGCGACGAGAGGGGAAATGGCCCCGCATCAGAGCAAGCACGGTGCGGGGCCATTTCCCCGCTCGTTCCTCGCTCGAGAAAAGGCCCTACTTCAGAACGGTTCACTGCGATATGAGATTAGATGCCTTTGACTTGACTGGCTCCTTTCCTCTGGACGCACTTGGGCAGAGCCAGTAGGGCCTTTTCTCGAGCGAGGAGCTTGCGACGAGAGGGGGAAATGGCCCCGAAGCTCACTCAAGCATCCAGGTGCCTTCGGGGTTCTTGCTCAAGGTCAGGCAGGCGGGGAAGATGTAATTCGGATCACCACGGTCGAGCAGTGTTTGGATGACGGTGCGCAGGTTGGGCTGGGGCATTGCGGTAAGGGCATGTCCGTCCACCAATACGGTTACTTTTTTGGTCAGATCGAGCATCTGAGAATTGAGATAGAATCGCACAAAGTTCCCGAGCTCCGAGACTGTGATGCTGTTTGAGGGTTTGTCGAATTCGGCAACAATGCGCTCAGCGTCAAGCGGAACGTCGTTGTCATAACGATCCAGACCCAACCAGTAGTGCAGCTTGCTCTTCTCACCGGTGGGCCAGAATCCAGGCTCGAGGTTGCCGCTTCTGTCGACCATCGTGCCGCAGTCCCAGATGACCTTCTTGGGCGTTGGGTCACGCGTGTAATCGCCGAGCCAGTGGATGGCGTTGGCATTCACGTTGGTCGTTGACGCATTCGCTTCCTTTTTCAGCCACTCGGCGGGATTGGAAAAGACCTTCTGGGGTGCGCCGTTCGGGGCGTGGTCCATGAACCCATGTCCGCGCCCGGCATGGATGTAGGTCGCATGCGTGTAGTGTTCTGGATGGGCGGCACGCAGCGCCTCAAGTTTGACGTGATATTCCGCAGCGACTTTGTTGCGCTTGTAGGCGGCATCACGCGCGCCAACTTGTATCAGAAACGCGAGCGAGGCGTAGTTGTCGGGTCGCACGCCGTTAGGGTGGCCGGCGGACATGGCGGCAGCAGCCCAACGATCCGCCGCTCGGGCTGGAACGCTGTATGCGGCATCACCCCCTGCGCTGTACCCGAGCAAATACACTTTGTTGGGATTCACGTTTTCGAAGACGATCATGTTCTCGATGATTCTGTCGTAACACGCAAACGATTCAGGAAGCCAATGCAGGTTCCACGTGTCCGTCACGCCACGGGGTGCTAGGTAAATGCCGGATGTGACACTATCTCTATAATAAACCTTCATATGCTCCCACTGTGCATCGTTCACGCGGGTCGGGGCGCCGCCGCCACCATGCAGCGCGATATAGAGCGGGTAACCACCATCGGGTTTTTTGCCAACTCGCGTATAAGCGTAGCGCATGGTTTTACCGTGGTAGCTGACGGCCTTATTCTGATGTTCCTTGCTGCGTATCGCGCTACCCTTGATCGCATCACTGTATTTGGTCCAGACGAGATTGATGACCTGCTCAAGGT
>JBLHHU010000015.1:0-26506 GCA_047615735.1 Kiritimatiellia bacterium
TGAAGGTCGGCGCCATATCGACGGCCGAGATCCACGTGTCGTCATTCACCAGACCCGCCGGTGTGTGCCCCGGCCAACGCACAATAAACGGCACACGGATGCCGCCATCATAGAGCTGCCCCTTGTGACCGCGCATGTTGAACACACTGCCGTCGAATCCATGCTCCAGATTTTCGAGATTCGGACCGTTGTCGCTGGAGAAAACGATCAGCGTGTTGTCAGCAACCCCCATTTCGTCCAAGGAATCGAGCAAGCGGCCAATCTGTTTGTCCGCATTGTGAATCACCGAATAGTAAGTCTGCCGCGGTTCGGGCAGGTGCTTGAAGGGTTCGCGCTGTTCCTCGGTCGGGTGCAGGGGCGCGTGTGGGTCCTTCAGCCACAGATTAACAAAAAAGGGTTCATCAGGTTCTTGCTTGATGAAGTCGATCGTCGAATCAACCGCCATTCGGCTCGAGTTGGCGGCCCAGACCTTGTCCGAATCATTGTACAGCGTATGCGGCCAGGGCGTGGTTTCGAACCAGGTGGGCCCATTCCCGTTCCAGGTGCGTGTATCATCGTAGCCGTAGTCTTTTACAAAAGGCGCGTCGGGGTGACCATGAATGCCACCACCGCCACCGAGGTGCCACTTGCCGTAGTGCGCCGTGCGGTAGTCATTCGCCTGCATCAGCTTTGGCAAGGACGGTGCGGCGCTGTCCAGCCAATGTGGCATCTGGCGAAGCTCGTTCTCGTCAAAGCGCGCGAAGTGCGCGTGGATTTGCCAGCGCCCGGGATACTGGCCGGTCATAAAACTACAGCGACTGGGCGAGCACACCGGACTGGTGACATAGAAGCGTGTGTAGCGCGTCCCCTGATCGGCAAGTTTGTCCAGGCAGGGCGTCTGAATGGTCTCGTTGCCGTAGCAGCCCAGATCGCCATAACCCCAGTCGTCGGCAAGGATGAAAAGAATGTTTGGTTTATTCATCGTATTGGCTTTCATAATCTTGTGCCGATCTGTGCATCCGAGTCTCGCGCGTAGCGCGTGGTGAATAGCGCAGCACAGCTTTGTCCCCTACTCCGCCTCAACAACAAAACGGATTGAATCCGCCACCTGCTCAGCTAGTCGCGCGGAGCCATCTTTGTTGAAGTGTACGTTCCCAGGTGCGGAATACTTGCCAGCAAAGGCCATCGACAAGGCATGCAGATCATTAATTGCAATGTCATGCTTCTGCATAATTTTCGCGGCCACAGCATTGTACTTCGCGTCATCGCCCAGCACGCGCCCGGCCTCACCATCGGGAACCATGGTTGTGGATGCCCATATCAGGGCTGCATCCGTTTCTTTTAATTTAAGAACCAAGGCCTCAAGGTTCTTCTCGTACTGATCCAGCGGCACCGAAATCGAACCCTTTACCTTATCACGGTTACCCTGGGTTTTGGAATCTGCATGGCGATAACAGAGGTCGTGCAAACCCCAGTTGAAATGAATCACGTCCCACTGGGTTGAGCCCAACCAACGTGTCAACATCGCGAGCCCTTTATCGGTATCGCCGCAGTTGGTGTTCACGCGCTGCACGTTTGCGACATCTTTCAGCATCGCCATAACCGGCTTCGTGTACCCGATGGAGATCGAATCTCCGACGAGCAGGACGTTCGGTAATCCGTCTTTCAGATCCGTGTTCTTCTTTAGTCCATCACGATCTTGCTTGGGCGTGAAAAAGGTCTCAGCTGTGTAGTTGGGATTCTGCGTCGGCATAAGTGCACCTGATTCCTCACGCCACTCATGTAGCATTGTTTTTAGTTTCTGCGTCAACACGGGCTTCGTCTTGGACAGATCATGTAGTTCGCCAATGTCGTCGCGCAAATTAAAGAGCTCTACCTTCATGTTTTCGAAACGCTCGACAAGCTTATAATCCCCTACCCTAATCGCGCCCGACGGCCCCATGCTATTGACAGAATGATAGTGGGGATAGTGAAAATAGATGGCTTCACGTCCAAGGGACGCCGAGGCGTCTTTGAGCACAGGCGACAGACTGACGCCATCCACGTGTTGCATCAACAGACGCGGCAACCCCGCCATGTCCAGCATGGTGGGATAGAAGTCTGTGCTGATCACCGGTTCGGCGCACACGCTGCCAGGTGCCGTCACACCCGGCCACTTGATAATCATCGGCTCACGAATTCCCCCTTCATAGATCCACGCCTTGCCGGCGCGTAGCGGCAGATTCGACGTGGGCATGCGCTTGCCGCCGCCGGTGGATAAGCCGCCATTGTCGGACATGAAGATGACGATCGTGTTCTGTTCCAGCCCCTTGGCTTTCAGCGCATCCAGCACGCGACCCACATTCTCATCCATACTCTCGACCATGGCAGCGTAGCTGGCATTGTCTTGGCGGGCATGATGCCAACTGTCGTACTCGCGCACGCCCTGATCCGGATCGGTCAGCCCCATCTTTTTGGCTTTCTCCTGATACTTCGCCATCTTGTCCTTCTTGCCCATAATCGGGGTGTGGACGCTGTAGTACCACATGTTGAGAAAGAACGGCTGGTCACTGTTGTTGGATCCAATAAAGGCGATCGCTTCATCGGTCAGACGATCCGTCAGGTACTCCCCCGGCTTTCCCTCGTCGAGGTCCGGAACGTTTGACCAGGCGTGTTGTTTGCTTTTGTAAGGAAAGAAGTAGGAACCGGGCTGTCCGGCATTATGCCCAGCAATGTTCACGTCGAATCCCTGAGCCTGGGGAAAGTTGGCCTTGTCCTTCTGGCTGTGGCTCTGTAGATGCCATTTACCAATATGCGCGGTTCGGTACCCGCCCGCTTTGAGCGCCTCAGCGATGGTCGTTTCCGGCAAGGGAAGACTGCCGATAGCGTCTGGCCCCAGAAGTTTGTAGGCCGCACCACTCGGACCACGATGTCCCCCAAAATTGGTCATTTTGATCCGGCTCGGATACTTGCCCGTCATGATACTGGCCCGCGTGGGTGTGCAGACAGGATTTACTGCGTAGGCGTCGCTGAAGCGCATGCCTTGCGCAGCCAGTTGGTCAATATTGGGCGTTTCGTAAAACGTGGAGCCATAACAGCCGACATCCGCCCAGCCAAGATCATCGATCAGGAAAAAGACAATGTTCGGACGCGGCTTCTCAGCGGCCAAAGATGCAGACACACACGTAGCAAGCACCGCAAGCACAGCGGCGGCAGAGAACGTCCTAATCATGTTATAACTCCTATTAACGGGGTGATTACTTTGCATCGATGAGTTCGCCTTTCGTGAAAAACTGAACTTCCATCCAGAGAGGTTCTTGCGTTGAAGCGCTAGCCAATTTCACATCGAGCACGCCCTTTGGAAAAATGAAGTCACGTTTCTTCACACGCATGTCTTTTACTTTATTCCAGTTGAGATCGTAGAGTCCAATACGCTCTCCTCCCCGATACCAGAGATAATGCTCACTCGATACCACGCCGGGAACCACAAGCTCCCCGGATGATGCGATTTTGATCGTCAGATCTTGCACTCCACTGACAACCTCGCGCATCGGTCGGATCGCTTTGACCGTCACCTGCGCATCAACATTCGCCGGAACCATACCAAACCCAACTTGCACGCGATGAATTCGGCCATAGTCATATCGGCCAACACCGTGAACCCAACTCCAACGTGGATCACCCAAACTCACTTCGCCTGACACAATCTCAATGTCGCGCGTGCCCGTAAAATCAATCGGCACGATGTAGTCCCTCCGACCGCCACGTCCCTCCAGCGTAATAACGAGCAGGGCGCCGCTACCATCGCCCGTCACGGTACATGCCAAACCACGTGCATCACCCATATCCAACGACTTTTGCCATGAGGGACGCCCGTCGACGTAATAGGCGGCCTCGGTACGCTTGTTCGACGCTCGAATCCGCAACGCATCCCCCTCAACCGTCACGTCCTGTCCGAGCGCGGCAGTGATGGCCGCTTTGGCAGGCATGAGGCTGAGGCGAACATCATTGCGCTGCACTCCAGCACCGCCTGTAGGCACGATGGGGTTCACGCCCGTACCGGTTTCATACGAATCCCGTATGGCCTCGTCGTCATCAGCCTCCTGTCGCGACCCATCCAGACGGGCCTGCGCTTCGACAAGCCGGCCCATGACGCGAATGACGAATTCGGGTTCCTGCGCATGCATGCCATTGGACAGCGCCAGAGACGACCCGCTCTGAAGATACTGACGTGGGACGATTGGGCCAAACTCCTGACCGAAGCACCATTTCAGTTCACCTGTAGCCCGTCCCACCAGTCGTAACGGAATAAGGCGATGCGTGCCGTCTTTCGTTTGCGGACGAAAAAGAACATCTGTCGCAGGATGGTTGGAAAAACCCCCTGTCGGTTTCAAGAACTTGCTGTATTCACGCCGTATCTGCGCTCGACTCGCCGGGCTGATATCGGTAAGCACGGCCCGCCAGTCACGAATCACGTTCTGCACCTCAGGAACCAAACCATGTTGAGCAATGATATCGGGCGTCACGCCAAACATCGGCCATGGGTAGGACACATTAAAACTGCGCCCTCCACCCCCAACCATTTGCCCCGGTTTGTATAGAATTTCATACGGCCCTGTGGCCATGCGCACGTCACTGTGAAGATAGAGCGGCAAGCTTGCCCCCCCTGCCACGCCCGCGACGGCATGATTGTCCCGAACATGCCGTGAACTTCGAAACCAATATTCGATCTGAAAAGGCAATGGACTTCCGGTCGACGCGTTGCTCGTACTCGGCAGAGTCAGAAACGAACTAAGCAACCAACTGAACTTGTTCGCCCCCCACGGACGATCCTCGTGATTTTCCAAGGCGTCACATTCGAGATGATCGACATTATTACGGGTGCAGAATTCTGCCCAGCGGCGGATCGTTTCCGCAAAGAGCGGGGATTCCGGATCCGGCACAAACGCTTGACCGTAGGAACGCGTCATCCCCTCGAACACGGCACCCGCCTTGTGGACAGCGGCTGATTTACCCCAAGCGCCACGGCGACAGCCCTTGAGCACCCAGACATCCTCGTCCGTCTTCTCAACAGAGCTGGCCTCGACCAGTTCGTCGCCCAACAGAAAGAGCTTAAGATTAAACCAGGAGGGCATCGTGTTCGGGGCAGCCCACACGTGCCGAACCATGGTCGGATAGCGAGATCCCGGTGCCGGCCGAAAATAAAGCGTTGTGTCCCCTGCACCTGCATCCTGCGCCAGCGTACCCCGCACCCAGCGTGACAGCTCGGGGTGCAGCCCGTTGCGTACATAGTCGGGATCTGAGCGCGCGATCGACATGCAGGTACTGTGCACAGCGAAACTCAACCCTTTTTCACGCAGTGCTGATGTGTAATCGTTCAGATCTTTCTCACCACGCGGAAAGACGTCCCTGTTCACGTGTAGATACGAATTCTTGACCGGCCAATATTCGCCGCGCCAGGTGTCCGTATGCAGATAGATGCGCTTCATCCCAATTTTCGCGGCCCAAGCCGTCATGGTGTCGAGTTCCTGACGGTTCTTGGCACCAATAACAAGGCAGCTCTGATCCGAGAAGCGACGTTGCCAATCGGCCAGCCAGGTGCGGGCACGCTCAACGGTCCATTCGCCCGGGGGATGCGGCAAGCCTTCGTGCACCCACATCTGCAGAAGGTTTTCGTCAAATGCCGCGTCATCACGTGGTGCATGAATTGCAAAAGCAGCCAGCGGATTCGAATGATCGCGCGACCAAATCCATGGCCAATGCATCGACTTTCCGTCGTGCCCTGGTTTGCTCATATAATCAAGACGCGTCAGGGTCAGCGGACTGGCGCGGCCGATATTGCACCAAAGCTGCATCAACCTGCCCACCGCAGGTTCCTCTACAGCCTTGAGGCGTAAAACGATGTATCGATCGCGTGCCGACACCGAAAACCCGACCGAGAACCCTGCGCCCGTAAAGCGCAGCAAGCCGTCCTTTAGCGCGACCTGATCAAGTCTCGCCTTGCGCAATGCCCCGTCCGGTGCATCGCGATACGCGATAGTCATCTTCGTCGCGGAGGGTCCACCAGCAAGTTCAGGAAAAGCGTCAAGCAGCGAAAAGGACGCATCCGCTTCAGTACTCATACACACCTGAGGAAGCACCACGGCAATTGCCGCGACAACAATGCATAGAAACGTGTTAGGCACAATACGCGTAACCCCTGCCTTCTACTCGCAACAAAACAACCGCGCCACGAGACGATTACTTAGAATCCTGATTCCGCTCATCAGAAAAAACGGCGCCTGTGGGCTCGCTTGGAAGCGATCCTTCCCACGCATCGAGCTTGCCCAGGAGCTGCGTGACGATGTCGGGATGTTTCGCTTTTAGATCGTGTTGTTCAAACACGTCGGTGGCGATGTCATAGAGTTCCAAATGGCTGAAATCCTTATTGGTCACCATTTTCCAGGTTTGATCCACAACGGCGTATGATACCCAATGATCGGGGCGGTCTTTCGACGCCGGCCATGGCGAATCGAATTTCCAAAACAACGGCTTAACGCGCCGAGGCGCTCTTTCGCCCTTAAGGACAGCCACCTGACTGAGGCCGTCCGGCACGTACGCGTCTGGCAAGGCCACACCGGCGACGTCGCAGAATGTAGGCAAGAGATCCACGGCGGAGATGAGCGAGACGTCATCCACCACACCTGCCGCCACCTTGCCGGGCCAACGAACAATAAAGGGCACACCAATACCCCCTTCAAAGATCGCGCCTTTGTAGCCTTTACGCCCGCCCGTGATACCTTTGGCCGCGCCGATACCATATCCCGCTCCCGTGGCCGTGTCGTGCTGCAAGGCGGGTTTCGTCGGACGCGATGCACGCGCGGGTCCATTGTCAGAACTAAAGACAACCAGTGTGTTGTCGGCAATACCCAGGCGATCGAGCGTGTCGAGCACCTCACCGATGCGATCATCGGCATGTGAAAGAACGGACGCATAGATATTATCGGCTTCATCCAGCTCGCGGAAGCGCCAGCGATACTTCGGCAGTGTATGAAACGGCGTATGGGACTCGTGCAGCCAAAGATTGATATAGAACGGTTTGCCATCCTTGTGGCTTGCCTCGATAAAGCGAACGGTGTTGTCGGCATCCTCATGAGGCGGCATCTGCTCGCCCGCACAGTTGAACGCACCATAGTCATCGAATCCATACACGCCCGGCAGCGGCGAATCAGGAATCATGTTGTTGGCCAAATGCCACTTTCCGTAGTGGGCCGTGGCATAGCCGCCGGCTTTCAGCATGCGCGGCAAAAACGGCGCTTGTAGATCAAGCCAATCGGGCATACCCCGTTTGGCGTTACTCGGCACCCATGCAAAATGCCCATCAATGTTATAGCGCGCGGGGAAATGTCCGGTCATCACGGCCGTTCGGCTGGGCGAACAGACACCACTGGCCACAGTGAAGCGTTGGAAATCGGTGCCTTCCTGCGCCAGACGATCAATGTTCGGCGTTTTCACATAGGGATGACCGTGACAGCTCAAATCCCCCCACCCCCAGTCATCCGCAAAGATGAAAAGAATGTTTGGCCGATCCGCCTCCGCCGCGGCCATGACACACTGACCACACGCCAGTAAAAGCAAAAGCAGGGCCGATTGATAAACACGGCGTGGATGGTGGGACTTCAACAGCATTGATTTTTCCTAATCGTAATGGATATGTAAATATTTATGGCGTCATGCGCTTCAGCGTGACGGAACCGAACATGGGCTCCGCACCCTCCGCGCGCAGGGTTTCTGACAGCCCGTTTGCCGTGACCGTAAGCTGACGTATTCTATAGTTGTCCTGCTCATAATCAAAGGTCTTGCCGTCGTCTTCGTACAATTCGCATTGCCCATCGGCCTGACCGTAGTGACGGACCTCTAAATCGCAGCCGATCATTTCTTCTGTATTCAAAACATCACGGTTCAACATCGGGATCACACCACCATTTTTCACAAAGAGCGGGATCTGATCGTTCAAACCCTCGGCCGTGACCGTGATCGTCGTATCAGAACCAGCCCGTTTGCCCGTATAAAAGTCAAACCACTCGCCGGGCGGCAGAATCACGTCACGCTGCGTGTCCTTATCGTCGTAAAACGGCGCCACCAGGATCGACGGACCGAACATGAACTGGTCACTGGTCTCAATAACCTTCTCCATAGCATACGGATCGATCTCGCCGTCGAGTTCGCCTTGAAACACGCTTTCGCTAACGGCGTCTCCACCGTCTTCCAAAATCATGGCCCGCATCGGCGGCGTGCCCTTGAAATGGTAGTCCGCAAAGGCGCTATAAAGGTAAGGCAGCAATCGCATGCGCAGTTGAATGACCCGCTGAACCGCGTCCTCCACTTCTGGAAAGCTCCAGGGCTGTTTACCCGACGCCCATGCATTGAGCAAGGCCATCGGTGAAAAACAGACCGTCTGCAGTCGATTAAGCCATTCGCGCGCCGTGGCCGCATTGCGTGTCTCGGGCGTCCACAAGACACCACATAGGCTGGCACTGGAAATACCCGTGATGTATTGCTCGTGATCATACGAGTCGCTGTAAATAACGAAGGGATAGGCGGAGGCCGCCCCGTTGCTGGAACGGACATTACCGTAGGTGCGTTGATTGCGTTCTTTGAACAAATCTTTGTAGAGCAGATTCTGCATCAGCAGCCCATAGGTCTGCCGCATTGCCTCGCCCGATGTGCCCGACGGAAACGTGGCGTGATCCGGCCAGAGCCAGAAATCATAGCCATCCACTTCGTCTACTTTGTAGCCACTGATCCCAATATCGACATGATCCTCGGCATGTTGCTGCACGAGCAACTGCCGGGCTTCGGGGATGTTGTAGTCCGGCACAATACCCAGCCAGACGGTGTGCGACCCACTATGCGGGAACATCTTCTCATAGAGCTTACCTTCAGGTGAGATATAAGGATTCACCCAAAGATTCAGACGCACGCCCTCATCGAGCAGGCGCGATGTAAGAGCCCCCGGATCAGGGAAGCGTTTCTTCTGCCATTCAAACGTGCAGGGATACGAATAATCCATCCAGCCTGGTTCAAGTCCCACGACATCCAACGGGGTCCGCTTCGCTTTGAACTGAGCGACTTCGCTCTCGGTTTCCTCGGCACTAAAACCCGCACCCACACGATGCCAGAACCCAAGGCCCCACATGGGAGGCAAGGTACCCCCGCCACAGTATAAATTGTAACGTCGCACCACATCCAGCAAAGTGGCGCCGCCGAAGACAATGATCTCAAGGCCTTCACCATGGATGTGCCCTTCGACCGCATCGCCTACTGGCAATGCATCCCAGGGTTCGCTCGCCTCGGTGCCCGGCATAGGGTTCCGGTCAACTGGAGACGGCATATTTGGCGAGTCCTTACGATTACTCACCTGGCAGTATACCTTTAAAAAACGCGACGTGTTGAAAAAGACGCCATAGCCTTTGCTCGAAATGTAAAACGGAACTGGGGCATGGGAACGCCCGCCACCTTGTCCCCAATGATCCACATTCAGGGTCAGGACTTTCTTGTGCGCCCGTAGGCCGTCGAGCTGCAAACCGAAGCCGTACAACTGTTCATCCGCAGCAGCAGGGAGGCGCGCCGTAACCTTGCCGTCGCGCAAAAGAAAAGAAGGGGGTTCCCCGGTAAACGGAAACGCCGCAGGCGCTAAAGCATTAATGGCGTCCCGTTTAGGCGGCTCCGCGGCCAGGTCAGTATAGCGATGCTCCCCGCTCATATCACCGAGTTCACAGGACCATATACCGTCAGCGATGGGCTGCCAGTCACGGATGGGAATCAAATCGCCGAGTCTTGTGGTTTGTTGCGTGTGCATAGCCCCCTAGAGGAATTATTTGTATATGGACGTGAAACAGCCTAGTGCAGCAGAATAAGCATGCCGCGCGGAGGACCTGGAACAACATTGAGTAACAATTGAAACGACACAGGATCAAAATCAAGGCTGCCGTGTCGTTGACCGATAATGTAAACAGTGGGGTTGAATAAATTCGTATAGATTGCATCCGACGACACAAAATCCATCAACACCAAATTCGTTCCGTTGGCTGTGTTGTAATCAGAAATATCGACATTGTAAGTAACGTCGGACCAGGTTGCACTATTCCCGCTTCGTAGCAAATTTGGTGTGAGCGTCGTGAAGCCAGATTCACTTAACGTGAAGCCGAATGCATTGGCACCCTTATGCTCCCAATTATCGATCGACACCAAGGCACCGTCATGGAAGTTGAGCGTGGCAGAATTTAAGTCCCAGAAACCGCCCACTAAGCTCGATCCCGATGCGACATTCAGCGTTGAAGCGTTTAGTCGGATCAGATTGTCCCCGAAATCCGTGAGCGTTGAATTGCCAGAAAGCGTAACGACGGCACGATTGGGAAGGCTATTGTTGCCATGCAGCGCCGTTATGCCCGTCGTATTAACGCTATCCCCATTCCCAATACTCACATTGTCACCGTTGACCGGAAGGCTATCGAGTGACCAGTTGAGAGGCGTAATCCACAATCCATCGCCAGCATCACCATCCCAGACGCCCGCCACGCCCACCGTCAGCACCAGCGCGGAAGACCCTGTCTCGAAGCGCAACACGCCGTGCAGATCACCGCCTCCACGGTTAACGCTAATCACAGGGGTGAACGCGCCATCAAACACAGCAACATGATTGGTGAAATCGATAAGCGTGAAAGAGGTTTCAGTTCTATTCGTGTAAGTCGAGATATCGACATTAAAAGTGACATTCGACCAGGCCGCAGTTCCCGAAAGTTCCCCCGCTTGAAGGGTGGCGAATCCAGTTTCCGACAAGACAAAATCAATCGTCGGCGTATCCTGCAAGACCACATTAAGAGTGGCATTCGAGAACGCCGCGCCGTCAATCAAACTGAGGATCGCGCCCTGCCCCAACTCCAGTTGACTTATACCTGGGCCCAAGCGGCCCGACAATTCGATCGTGCTATCACTCGGACGCAAGACACCGGCAAGGTCGAGCATGCCAGCGACCGTCACGTGCTTATTGCTCAAGACCCCGTTAAGCCCAGCACTGAACGTCACGCTTGCCCCCGATTCAATAAGCAAGGTATCGAACTCGCTCTGCCCATTGGTCACCGAGGCCCCTGATCCGACGACCACATCGTCGGTATGAATCGGGACACTGTCGTGATTCCAGTTTGTTGCCGTCGTCCAAGAATCATCGTCCGCGTCGCCATCCCAGATGACTGGGGCGAGGGCCACATCCAACACAATGGCGACCCTTGCTTCGTCGAAGGCGATCTTTGTGCCTGAGTAAGCTCCTGAATTCGTCACAATCAAGACAGCGGCTTGAAACGATTCTTCCGTGACACCCGCAAAGTTATTCGTAAAATCAACCAGATCGATCACACCAACGGCGCCCGTGTAGCTCGACATGTCGACCACATAGGTCCCATCGGCCGTGGTCGCGCCGCTGCCTATGAAAAATCGAACAGGTGTCAGCGTGCCGAACCCAGCAGCACCAAGATTAAACGTAAACGTGTTTTTGCCCTTGTTCTCCCAACTCGCCATCGTGGCGATGGCACCGTCGTCGAAGGTTATGTCGGCACCGTTCAGATCCCAGAACCCATTTCCTGTCAGTCCGGATCCAGAACCGACATGTATCGTCGTTCTATTCATTCGGATGACACCGTCCGGCCTCGTCAAGATTGCGTTCGCCCTGAGGTTGATTTTCACACTGAAGGGCATAAACCCATTGATGGAGGTGACTGCAACACCATTCGACAGATGAACGACGCCGCCCGCACCGGGCAGCAGATCGCCGCGCCAATTGGCGGCACTCGCCCACAGTCCGTCCCCGGCATCGGCATCCCAATGCGAATCCACGACGTTCAGTTGGATGGATTCCGCGGCATTGTTCCAAGTGATCGTGGAATTGACATAATCGCCTGCATTGGTAAACGTCAAAGACCCGGCGCCCTGAAAGGTTGCATTATCCATGCCTTCGGTGTCGGTGGTATAGTCGATCAGGCTAATCGTCCGATCACCACCGCCATAACCCGCCATGTCCACGGTGTAAGTGGCATTGGCAATCGTGGTGCCACCACCGATAAGGAAGATCGTGGGCGTGAGTGGGCTGAATCCTGTCTCCCCCAAATTGAAGGTAAAGGTGTTGTTGCCCTTATTCTCCCAATTCGCCATCGTGGCGACCGCACCATCGTCGAAGGTGAGATCGGCGTCGGCCAGATCCCAAAACGCGCCGATCAACGATGAGCCAGATGCGACATTGATAATGGTATTATTCAAGCGGATCACCGCACCGTCGGTACTCAGCGCCGAGTTTCCGCTCAAATTGATCGTCGCGGCGCTCGGCAGGTTATTGGCATGCGAAACAGTGTCGCCGTTGGCAATGACGACCGTATCGCTGGCAGCGGGTAAAACCTCCAGACTCCAGTTGGTGGCCGTTGTCCATAAGCCATCCCCGGCATCGCCGCCCCAGCTATTTGTTGCCGCCTGCGAGACACTCGCCAACGCCACACTGCTTGCGATCGAAACAAAGTTTATCCATACCCGTTTTTTCATAGCGAAATGCTCTTTCTCAGTGCCGATCCACAGAGCGTGTCACCGGCATGCCAAAGTCTCGGCAGTGGGCCCGATCTACCTGAACATCACCACCGTGGGCGCAGGAAACGGAATGGAGAGCTGAACAATATGGTTCACGTCATCAAACACGATGGTGGAACCAGCATTCACACCCGCATTAATGACGCTCAGTGTTGCCGTCTGAAACGACGCGGCAGTCACACCGGACGCATTGGCGACAAAGTCCATGAGGTCGATTGTGCCCGGCACCCCCGTGTAGTTGGCCATATCAACGATATAGGTTGCATTTGCGATCGTGGTCCCACCACCAGCGATGCGAAAATTTATAGGATTGAGTGTCGTGAACCCTGTGGCCCCCAATTTAAACGTGAACGTATTGCTATTCCTATGCTCCCAAAAGTATACGGTATTGATCGAACCGTCTTCAAAGCAGACGGACCCGCCCGCCAAGTCAAACCAGTCGTTGACATCGCTCGTCAACGCGGACCCAGAGGCCACGTTGATCGTGGCAGAATTGAGACGAAGGACTAAACTTGAGTGAAGGGTCGAATTGCCGCTGATATCAATCGTTAGACTGGCAGGAAGACTGCCATTCTGATTCCACTCGACGGTGTCGCCATTGGCAATAATGACGGATTCCCCCGCGACCGGCACTGCATCGCCGCTCCAGTTCAAGGCCGTTACCCACAGACCATCGCCAGCGTCACCATCCCATGTGGGGGGCATGATATTAAGCACAATCGATTCGGTCGCATCGTCCCAGGCGAGATACGAGCCAGAGTACGCACCACTGTTGATCACATTCAACCCGCCCGCCCCCTGGAAGGTCGCGTTGTCCATGCCGACAATGTCAGTGCCAAAGTCGACCAGGGTAACGGTTCCTGTTCCGCCCGTGTAGGCGGCCATGTCAACGGTGTAGATGGCGTTGGCAATCGTGGCGCCACCACCAATGAGGAAGCCACCCGGCGTGAGCGTGCTGAATCCTGCTGCGCCAAGGTTGAAGGTAAAGGTGTTGTTGCCCTTATTCTCCCAGTTCGCCATCGTAGCGATGGCGCCATCATCGAAAGTCAAATCGCCGTTGGCCATATCCCAGAACGCGCCGATCAGCGAGGAGCCGGATGCGACATTGATATTGGCATTATTCAAACGGATCACGGCTCCGTCCGTACTCAGCGCCGAGTTTCCGCTCAGGTTGACGGTCACCGCGCCCGGCAGGTTGTTCGCATGCGAAACGGTGTCGCCGTTGGCAATAATAGCGGTTCCCCCTGCAACCGGAACGGCATCGGCACTCCAGTTCAAGGCCGTATTCCACAGACCATCGCCGTCGTCACCATCCCATGTAGGCGGCACGATATTGAGCACAATCGATTCGGTCGCATCGTCCCAGGCGAGATACGAGCCAGAGTGAACACCACTGTTGAGCACGTTCAAAGTGGCTGTCTGGAATTTGGTGTTATTCATACTCGCAAAGTCGTTGACGAAATCAACCAGTGTGATCGTCCCGGTTCCACCCGTGTAGTTGGCCATATCCACGGTGTAGGTCGCATACTGAATGTTACCTGGGTTGTGCGTGGCGCCACCACCAATCAAAAAACTGGTCGGCGTGAGCGTGCTGAATCCTGAAGCACCCAAATTGAAAGTAAACGTATTGATATCCTTCTGCTCCCAATTCGCCATCGTGGCCACGGCGCCGTCGTCAAACGTAATGTCGGCATCGTCCAGATCCCAGAACCCTGCCCCTGTCAACCCAGAACCTGACGCCACATTGATCGTGGCGTTGTTCAGGCGGATCACGCTGCTGGGCCGCGTGAGGGTGGAACTCCCAGTAAGATTCACGGTCACATTGGCGGGCATACTGTTAATAATGGATGTGACCGTATCCCCGTTGGAGATGATGACGGTATCGTTTGCTACCGGAACGGCATTGTCGGGACCTCCGGTCCAGTTGGCGGCCGTCGACCACAAGCCGTCTCCCCCGCCCGCATCCCAAGTTACTGTTGGGTTCACATTTAACGTGATAGCCTCAGTCGCATCGTCCCAGTAAAACCTGGCGGTGTTCGCACCGGCATTGATCACATTCAGACCGCCCGCCCCTTGGAAGGTCGCGTTGTTCATGCCGGCAGCGTCGCTTCCAAAGTCGACCAGCGTGATGATGCCTCCGCCACCTGTGTAACTGGCCAGGTCTGCGGTGTAGGTTGCATTAGCGATCGTGGCGCCACCACCGAGACGGAAGGTACCCGGCGCCATCGTCGTGAACCCGCCCGCCCCCAAGTTGAAGGTAAAGGTGTTGTTACCCTTCTGCTCCCAATTCGCCATCGTGGCGATGGCGCCATCATCGAACGTCAGATCGCCGTTGGCCAGATCCCAGAAGCCGCTGCCGGTCAACCCAGACCCTGAGCCCACTGAAATAGTCGCGTTATTGAGGCGGATGACGCTCGCTTCCGTAAGTGTGGAACCACCCGATAAAGTTAAAATGATACTTCCCGCAAGATTCTCGCCGCTGACACCGCTATTCCAGTTCACCGTATCCCCGTTAGAAATGATGACCGTGTCGCTGGCGAGAGGCTTGGTATCATCCAGCCAGTTGGCGTCCGTGCTCCACAAACCATCACTCGATGTATTGTCCCAGGTTTCCGTTGCCGCCTGCATCTGGGTGTTCGCCAGCACCAAAGCCGCCGTCATCCCCACAAAAGTATTCATTCTCATTATATGAGCCTCCATTACAATTTCGGTGAACGATATATTCAAAACCAAGCAACAAATGGCCGCAATTCCTATACCTGCAGGAATAGATAGGTATCTAGCTAAGCATTATTACAAAACTTCACAGAACAAAGAATGCACTTAAGGTACATCTTTTTGCACTTATGTATCTGCCAGCACGGTAGGCACAGCAGGAGCGAGTGTGAAAAGAACCGGTGCTCGAAATCAGCTGTCCGAGACGTGAAAACGTTCGGCGTAATGGCTGGGCGGGCAACCGATGCGCTTGGTAAACAGGCGGCTCATGTAATAGGCGCTGCGAAAGCCACAGCGTTCGGCGATGTCACCCACACTCAGAGACGTGTTGGTTAACAGCATACGCGCCTCGCGAAGACGGGCATTGATCGCATACTCCTGGGGAGGCACTTCGGCAAAACGCTTAAACTGCGCAGAAAAACGACCACGGCTCAGTCCTGCAATCTGGGCCAGCTCGGCAACGACCCATGGGTGTGACGGATTGCGGTCGATCATGGCACACACGTCGCGAACAATCTGCTCAATCCGCTCATCATGCGGGGAGGACAATGGCGCCTCAACCCGGGATGCCTCGCGCGCCAACTGAAGCATCAAAATTGATCGGTATGCATATGCGGCCCTGCGCCAATGCACCCGTGCCACGCGTTCCTCGCTGCGCAAGTTGAGAATCGTGTCCATCACCGCCTGCGGCTCCTTCACCATAAACGCACAATCGAAAGGAACACCAAATTGTTTAAACCGACTCTCCGTGGCCGCGGCAAAACAGACATGATCACAAACGAGCTGTTTGTCTGATGACGCCTTGCCTTGAAAACGCTGTGGCGCTACGGATGAATAAACAATGGCACTTCCCGCATCCATTTGCTGCTCACCCTTTGCATCCAACAAGGTCACCGCATTGCGGAAATGAAAGAAGTGCAGGGCACCATCGCCAGCACCAAAAGGACGGTCGTAAATGAAATCAGCCGAGAAACGCGCGCCGTACCATACGAGATCAAGCGGTTCAAGCGCATCGGGTTGTTCTATTCTGCTTTTCACCATGACAGCACACTGATACATTTGTGCAAATGAGGCAACGTAAATGCAAGAGCGAGAGACGTGAACGATTTCAAACGAAGTGACACGCCCACCATTCTGACCATCGCCACGGAAACACATCGTTTCCGCTCCATCGATAGCGAGCAGCGCGATGCTCCGATCCACTTGATGCTTCGTGGCATCAGCGACGCTGCTTTGCGACAGCGCGTCTCTGCGCCCATCGAATTCATGGATAGAAAGCAGTGCCAGCAGCTCAAAAACGTAAAGCATCAGCCGCCAGCCATGCAGCTCGGTGCAATTGGCGGAGTCATCGCCATGGGCATCAACATCGAACTGATTCTCGACGCCCTCGTCCACCGCTTACCGACTGTCGCCGTCACGCATTCCGTACGGCCTCGTCAGGCTGATTCTGCCGGACCGGAAAATTTACATGGTGTCGAACGCTTGGTTCGCTATCTCCATCAACTGGGTCACAGCAGAATTGGATTTGTCAGTATCGATGAATATTCCCCCTGGGAGACGGAGCGCTATGCAGGCTATCTTTATGCGATGAACAAGCTTGATCTTGCCGTAGACCCAACCGCCGTGCTGAATGTGACGGGACCACAACTGAATGACGCACAACTCGCGGATCCCGTTGTCACACTTACAAAGCAAGGCATCACAGCGTGGGTTTGCGTTTCCGACGGCTTAGCCAAGGAAGTCTACGGACATCTGACCACGGCAGGTCTCAAGGTGCCTGCAGACGTATCTCTCGTCGGATTCGATGGTGTGCGTCATCTACCTGACTGCCCTCCCCTCACCACCATTGAAATACCCTGGAAAGCCATCGGCGAAGGCGCCTTGGCCGCCATTCTGGAACGCATCGCTCGCCCAAACAGCCCCGCCGTACAACGCCAATACATCGGCACCTTCTTCGAAGGAAAAACCACCGCCCCACCACCGAAGCGCAAGAAGAAGTAGTGATGGCAAAGGAAGGAATGAGCGCTTAACTCTTTCAGGGCTGATTTGTTCTATGTCTCGTTAGCCCGAGTGTCGTCCACGTTGTACCTCACATCTTTCTGGCTCTTAATTTGGAGTGCGGTGGCAGAGGCGAGGCACGAGCCGGCGACACCGCTTTTCTTCATGGGCTGCATTGCACGAAAATGTACTTTCACAACGCGAAACGTGGGGGACAATTCGGTTGTGGCTCTCGGGCTCTGCAAAAGCGGTGTCGCCGGGTGAGTTTCCCCCGCACCAGAGCCTCGTTCCTCGGCATGGTGCAGGGGAAACACACCCTCTGCCACCGCACTCCAAATTGCCCGTCAACGCTAGAGCCGCCGAATCGCAAAGAGAATAACGCCACACACGAACAGTTCGCCCTTTTCATTGACCGCCACAGCATGTCATGATGCCCAGCTTTTTGTCGTTCGCCGCCCCCGTTGTGCATCCTAGACTGCCACCATGACACTCCAATCCAACATCTCCAAACTCTACATCATCAAGATGGCCAAGTGGTTCATGCTGACCATGCCGATCCTGATGCTGTACTACAAAGAACATGGCTTCAGCGACACTGAGGCTTTCCAGCTCAAAGCCGCGTACTCACTGGCCATCGTGCTCTTCGAGGTTCCCTCCGGCTATATTGCCGACGTTCTGGGACGCAAGCGTACGCTGGTCATCGGCTCGATTCTCGGAACACTGGGTTTCTTTATCTACTCCATCACCTCTGGCTTCATGGCATTTTTGATCGCCGAGATCATTCTCGGCATCGGACAGAGCTTCATCTCCGGCGCCGATAGCGCCCTGCTCTACGACACGCTCAAACATACCAAAAGGGAAGACGACTACGTCAAATATGAGGGCCGCACCTATACGATCGGCAACTATTCAGAAGCACTCGCCGGTCTGATCGGCGGCGTCATCGCGACCTTTAGCCTGCATCTCCCGTTTGTGCTGCAGACGGTCATCGCCTTTGCCGCCGTGCCCGCCTCCCTTAGCCTCATCGAACCACCCACGCACAGCAAACGAAAGAACCCCGGCATCGCTGATGTGTTCCGCGTGATCAAGTACGCCACCATCACCAACCGTACACTGCGCTACAACCTACTCATCTCCAGCATCCTAGGTACAGCCACACTCACCATGGCATGGACCTATCAACTCTACCTAAAGGACGTGGGTTTCGAGAATTACGCCATCGGAATCGTCCACGCTCTATTGAACATCGTTGTGGGTACAACGACGCTCTTTGCCTACAAAATCGAGCGACGTCTGGCGCCGAAAGGGACCATCTGGTTCACCTCTGTCTCGATCACGATGGTGTTTCTGCTACTCGGTTTCGTACAGAGCGCATGGGCGGTCGCCGCACTTGTCCTATTCTACGTGTCGCGCGGCATCGCAACCCCGGTTTTCAAGTACTACGTAAACAACATCACCCCAAGCGACATCCGCGCCACTGTACTCTCCGTGCGCAGCCTCGTCATTCGAATGCTCTTTGCCATTCTGGCCCCACTCTACGGCTGGCTATCCGACGCGTACGGTCGTCCTGCTGCGATGCAATCTCTAGGCCTGACCTTCACCGTGCTGGTAGGCATCTCAATTGCACTGTTCTTCAGGGCGATGAAACAGCGTAGCGACTAAGCAATAAAGATCCGGCGGAGCCCGCCGGGCTCCAAAGTTCAAAAGTTCGGATCGCTCCCTTGCGAAAAGTCCGCGGCGAACGAATTTCCCCTGGAGTCCGGCGGGCTCCGCCGGTTTTATCCTAGCGAATCAGTGTACTGCCGTTAGTAATACCTCTTGTCTGCCGAAACAGGACAACCGCAAGCCCCTACTTCACCACCCAACTTAGATTACGAAACTCGGGTGCCGCGCCATTCCAGCGGGCGCCGAGATGAACGGGTTTGGTTTGCTTGTTGCTGGAACGCAATACCTCTCTGGACGCGAAGCGCAACGCTTTCAAGCCAGACCAATCAGCAAGCGCTTCACCATCGGCGTTATTGAAGTCCGACGGGGCGAACGTGACCGTCTGCCATTCCGACCCACCCTTGAGTGCCGCTTCTGCAGCCTGCGTATCAAGTCCCACGATAATCGTGTTCGCTTTTTCACAGCGCACATCAAGCGCAAGGGTCGCCGAGGCAGGCGCACGCCAACGCGGATCATAAACCTTGTGCGTTGTGAGCGTCCAATCGCCAGGACGATAACTGAACCACTCCTTCTTCCATCCGTCCTCAAACGTTTCAATGATCAGCGAAGCCTTCAGGGTCGCCTTGACACCAGCGGCTTTCAGATCAGCAGCGCTTACCAGTTTTACAAGCGACGAGAGATTAAATTTATCCGCCTCATAGTTCCCATAGTAGTACCCGGCACCGCTAATGGGCTTATCCAGCGCATAAACCACATTGGCGTACACCCAAAGCGGCTTGTCTGTACTGAATAATGGCAAATCAGCCCTCCAGGACGCGACCCCCGTGGGTTTCGTCGCGGCGTGACACCAAAAGCGATTCATCGTATTCTCACGATCATCCTTTAATCCATCCGTCTGCCCCTGCTGCGTGTAAAAGACGTCGACGTACAGAATGGGTTTGGATGCGTCAGCCGTCACAATAAGGGACGGTACGCCGCTGCTTGTTTTCATATCCACTGCGGTCATCGGTGTATTTGGAACAACAAAACTGTCCTTCAAGTACTGATCGAACCAGAGCTGCGTGGCAACCTCGTACTCCGCCGTATCCTGGTGGTTATGGTGCGGCGAACACGTCACGCGCCAGTCCGTGCTTTTGATTTCTTCAATCGACGTCGGCAAATCATCTATTTGTCCATGAAAGTCGTTGGCAGGACTTAAGAAGATGATTGGACACGAGATATGCTTGAGACTTGGATCATCGCCAACCGTCGCACGAAAAAGCGCGCTGGTATTATCTCGGTCACTGATACCACCGCAGGACGGCGCAGCCGCTTTCACGCGCTGGTCGGCCCCGGCCGTCATCACCGTCAACTTGCCGCCCATCGAATGGCCATACACGCCAAGTTTTTCACCATCCACCTCGGGCTGCCGCTCAAGAAAGGTTAACCCACGACGGGCACCCAGCGCGCAAAGGAACCATGGGCTGTTGCGCGGCGATTCCATCGCGTCGAGCGTCCACGCCGCAGGCTGCGCACTGGGGAAGTTGTTTCCAGGATTTCGTGCAGGCGCGTGGTACCCATCCAGGGCACCCCAGTCCGTCGTGACTTTGTAATTGGGGTCGTTCGTTTCACCTTCCCAGAACAACTTCACAACGCTGGGATCAACAGTGTAGTCCCGTGCCGAAATCCGTCCCGCCCAACTTATCGAAAGGGTAGCATAACCACGTTTCCCATTGGTCAGACAGGCGTTGTAGTTGGCGTACTGACCACCACCATGGATCTGAACAAGCCCCGGAAGATTCCGCCCATCTTTCGGATAGCCATACACCGCGGCCATCATGGCTTTCTGTCCTTTGAACATGCCGATGCGGTAGCGCAACACCTTCAGGACGACGCCATCCTCTTCCCATTCCTTCAGAACCTCCACATCAAGCGGTTCCGCGCGTGGATCAAACCCTTCCCACATGGCTTCAAACGTCTTCGGAGCCTGCCCATCGGTAATGACCGGCAAGGTCTCGCCTGCCATCACGGTTGTGGATGCTGCGACTATTATACTCATCATTAGTACCTTGTTCATTTCTGAGCTCCCATCGGGTCTTCTAATCCTAAATGTTGTTCTTGTGCCAACATCCCTTCGACATCCCCATCAACAGCGATCAAAGGAATAGGGTCGCCTGCATCAAGCGTGAGTTTGATGATACAATGCAGGTCCGTCGACCGTTCACCGAGCCGTGCGAGAACCAGTCCATCGTCAGCCTGGAGAACGGACACGCTTTCACCACCGAGCGCTTCGCATTCGAGCACCTTTCGTGGTAGGGCTGGAAGTGTAAGTCGACCTAAGGTCCATTCAAACACGTGTAGATAAAGCGCATCGCCTTTGATCGTCGACCCGCCCCACGTGCCGTTGATGTAAGGACCACCCGCGGTAGCGTAAAGACTCTCGCCATAGGTTTCCATCCATGGCCCAAACCGCTCAAGCACGGCAAGCTCTTCCGGACGTAGCAAACCAGACGACATGGGCCCCACGTTGAGCAGCAGATTGCCGCACCCCGTCACACAGGCGCTGAGCATCTTCGCGCATTCGGCGAAGGGGCGCGTCGTCGCGTCGGGCCGATAGGACCATCCACCGCCTTCGACGGCTTTGGACATGACCATGCAGGACTCCCATGGCCGATCCTGCTGAAACACCCCGACCTTGCCTTCCGGTGTATCAAAATCGCCTTTCGTAAGCGCCACAACTTCAGGATCTGCTTCGCCCGCCGTGTCGGCAAAAACAAAACGTGCCGCGCGATCATTGACCAGAATGTTCGGCTGCAGTTCATAAATCATCTCAAACAGTTCGCGGAAGCGGTAGTCACTGTAAGTTCCTGACACATGGTCAAACCAAAGCATCGCCACATCGCCATAGTTCGTCAGCAGTTCCCGTAGCTGACCATGGTAGAAGTCATTGTATTTACTGTTGTCACCCACCAGATAATCGGGGTGGTACCAGTCGCGCGTGGAGTAATACCAGCCCAGCTTGAGACCATGCCGATGCACGGCATCCGCAAGTTCGCGGCAGATATCCCGCTCGAAAGGTGTGTTGGTAATATTGTAATCCGACATCTGCGTAGGCCAGTTCGCAAAACCATCGTGATGCTTTGTCGTAAAGACAACGTACTTCATGCCGGCCTGCTTGGCCGTTTGCACAATCTGATCCGCATCGAAGTCTACAGGGTTGAAACGTTGGTGATACGCATCGTATTCAGCATCCGGAATACGAGGCTTGCCAGGATGGTCGTAGGGATGACTCATCCGATCCCAACCAATCTCAACCCCACCAACACTGGACGGTCCCCAATGAATAAAAAGCCCAAACTTTCCGTCCTGCCACCACGTCATATCAACGTCACGCTCCACGTCGTCTCCAATCCAATTTACGTTGTTGTAAAAATTTAAACTTGTTACCAAAGTCGCCGAAAGCCGGCGGAGCCCGCCGGGCTCCAGAGCATCTCATCAACCAACACCCTTATCTAAATGACCTCTGGAGTCCGGCGGGCCCCGCCGGCTTTTCACGGCTTCCCCCAACCGCCGAACATAGACATAATAAGCGGAGGAATAAAACCCAGTGCTAGACGAGAATTGTGCGCGCACGTTGCGTTCGCCGACAGGCAACGTGGCGCGGATGACGGTACCGCGATCGTCAGGTTTCACAGAAACCCACTGTTCTGGAAATCCGGAAACAAAGAGTCCGGCCGTATCAATATTGAGGGCCGTACCGCCCGAATACGTGCCCTCTCTTCCGGGTTGAATGCCGTCCTTACGATAGACCACGTCCTCACCCTCAATGCCGCCACATACTCGGTGCCCCGCCTCATCCGGCCATCGGCGTAATTCAAATTCGTATTCACCTTCAGCCTCGACCATGATCTCCCACCAGCCGTGAGCTAAGTCACCGCGACGCACCTGAGACTGATCCCATACACCCAGGTGATCCTGCTCGTTGTGTAGGTCGTGCGTACGCAACACCGTCGTCTCCTGGGCGTCAGATCCAATCGAAATAGGAATGGCGTCATTGTCCTGTGCAGAACAGAGCGTCCACCATGCCTCATAAGAAGCCTGCAAGTCGGTTACTCGGCCTGGATGCTGCGCCGCGACGTCATTCTCCTGCCCCGGGTCATCGGCAATATTATACAGCTCGGTCTTATTCACCAGACGCCACGTGTCCTGCATCACACAGCTATGCCGCCACTTCAACGGATGCGCCACACGCTGCGTGTCGGTTGTGATCACACGCTCAGCCCAATGCGCATCCACGTCTTGCTCCAGCAAGGGCCGCAGACTCTCGCCATGGAACGTCCGCTCTGACGGGACATCAATCTGGCACAAATCAAGAAGCGTCGGCATGAAGTCCACGTAGCTGGTCAATGCTTCGATACTGCGTCCCGTGGCGAAGCCACCGTCGGGCCATCGCACCAGAAACGGCACACGGTGCCCGCCATCGTATGGACTGCCCTTCAAACCGCGCAAGCCAGCGTTGTACATCTCGGCCGACGGATCACCCACCCCCGTCTGACCATTGTCACTCATAAAGATGAGGATCGTGTTGTCTTCCAAATCGAGTTTCCGAAGTGTGTCACGCAAGCGTCCGAAGTTTTCGTCGATGTTCGTGATCATGCCGAGAAAACGAGCGTAGTTTTCACTGTCGGTATGCTCGGTATACATATCGCGATAGTCCGGTTCCACATTCCAAGGACCGTGCGGTGCGTTGGTAGAGATCGTGCAAAAGAAAGGCTTCTCTTTGTTTGTTTCAATAAAGTCCAGTGCCTCACGAAAGAAGACGTCTGTGCAGTAGCCCTCAAACGCCTTCGGCTCACCATCTACCTGATAGGTGTCATCAAAGTAGTCGTTGCCCCAGTAATCAGGCTGCTGACTAATCCCACCGCCGCCATGACAGACCACACGCTGGAAACCGCGATCCTGCGGCCGGTACGGATAATCATCGCCTAAATGCCATTTCCCGAAAAGCCCCGTGCAATAGCCTGCGTCCCCGAGCGCCGACGGCAGCGACCATTCGTCACGCCGCAACAGCGAACGCCCACCAATCGTATGCCACACGCCCGTCGAATTGCAGTAATGGCCCGTCATCAATCCAGCGCGCGTCGGTGCGCAGGTCGTACCCGTATGGAACTGCTCGAAACGCGACGACGCGCCATGAAAAGCATCAAGATTTGGTGTTTGAACAAAGGGATGCCCATGGCAGCCCATCGGCGGATAGCCTTGATCATCCGTGATCACAAAAACAATATTCGGTTTACGTTTCATAAATCCTTCTTCAATTTAGACGCGGTGTTCCACCACGAACAGCCATGCCGGCGGGGCCCGCCGGACTCCATGGCTAAAGCAGACTCCTTAGAATTCCCTCTGGAGCCCGGCGGGCTCCGCCGGATTTTTCCAGAGTTAACACTCACGCACAAACTCATCCGCCCACTTTCAGTGCGCGTTCGGCAAATTTCACGTTAGATTTACTTGGCGACGTCGCATCCACGACCGCCGGATAACTTCGCAGATAATTGTTCTCATCGATCAGATTAATAAAATAGTGCGTGGCGCCCTTGGGCAGTTTAGCCGTGACCGTCATGTCAGGCCCCACCATGGCGGGTGCGCGGAACCACTCTTCAAACCGATGTCCTGCATTTTCCGTATAGATCAGGTTGGCCCTAATCACTTTGGCGCCATTATCTTTGTAACCGAAGACAACTCGGTCACCTGTCTGCTTGTGCGAGAGCACCGAGGCAACCCGTTTACGCGTGTCCGGCAAACGCTTGCAATCGGGGTTCAAATATGGATAGCTGGCCTTCATTTCGGTCAGGATCGTTGTCAGGCGTTGATCCATCGCGCGTGCCTTTTCAGGCATGGCTTCAACCAGATCCTTGGCTTCTTCAATATCAGCACGTTTCTGCGCGCCGTCCTTCGAATCATACAAGCGGTAGAGCTCAAGCGGTCGCGTTCGTGCGTCGATGTGATGGTTATAATTGCGAACAAGCTTGTAGTCCCCAATGCGAATCGAGCTCTCCAACGCAGCACTATTAGGGAAATGCCAAACCATCGTGTCGCGAACTTTGCCGCGCGAATCTTTGACCAGCGAGGCATCGGCCGGATTACGTAGCAACAGCGGCGCAAGATTGAGACCGTCCAACTGCTTACCGACCGGCTTGGTTGTGCCCGTCAGCGCCAGAATCGTCGGATAAAAATCAAGACCGTTGACCATCACATCCGAATCGACGCCCGCCTTGATGCCCGGACCAGTTATAATCAATGGAACACGCGTTCCGCCTTCCATAACCGAGATCTTGCCCTTATCCAGCGGGAAATTATCGGTGATGATCTCACCGCCACTGCCATTCTCCATGCCGCCGTTGTCCGACGTAAAGATGACATAAGTATTCTCAATCAACATATGACCCGGCCAGCGCGGGTCTTCGGTGGTTTCGAGCATGTTGAAGACTTTGCCTGCATAATAATCCACCATTTCAACCATGGCGCAGTAGTACGGATTGGTTTGACCTTTGCCCGTCCATGCAGCCGCGGGATCGTCAGGAAGGGACACGCCCAGTTTTTTGACGTACTTATCCAAGAGGGCTTTACTTCGTGTATGAATCGGCGTGTGCACCAACCAGGTGGCGTAATAGAGAAGGAAAGGCTTCGCCTTGGATTGCGAAATAAACGCTAGCGCGTCTTCACTATTCTGATGGAAAGGAAAACCGTTTTCATCCAGACGATAGGGATCATTTGGCGCGGCGCTGGCAAAACGGCTCTGGCGATTCGGACGCGGAGCCGTTGTGGCCCCGCGGTTGCTACGCGTATAGTCAAAGCCCTGCGCTTCAGGTTGCGGATCCCCATGGTGCTTCATAACGACATGCCATTTTCCGGAGTGCCCCGTCACATAGCCATGCGCCTTGAGAGCCTCGGCAATCGTCACCGTTGCTGCCGGCATGCGCGCACTATACCATGGCGACATCATGCTCCACCGCGTCGCGTGATGTGGTGCCGGTGGCGCGCCACCCGAGACATGCGTCATCTGAGCACGCGCCGGATGGTGGCCACTAAGAATGGCCGCACGCGACGGTGCGCAGGTGGGTGCGGGTGAATAGGCCTGCCGAAACAGAACCCCGCGCTTGGCCAAGGCATCAATATTGGGCGTCTCCATTGGCGACGGTTTATCGATATCATAGCATCCCACATCCTGCCATCCAAAATCGTCCGTCAGAATAAGCACGACATTCGGTTTCGCCGGCCGCGCACTTTCAGCATGCGCAGCACCAACAACGCTGAGCACACCCAAACCGCCACACAACAACAGGTTCAACATTCGTTTCATTTTCATCGCTTATGAGCTTTCAGTAAATTTGTACATTGCACACCCAAAACCGGCGGGGCCCGCCGGACTCCACAATCAAACTATTCGGAATACATTCTGGAGCCCGGCGGGCTCCGCCGGCATTCCCCATCACTCCTTCACCCCACCCAACATAATCCCTTTTACAAAATATTTCTGAACGAAGGGATACACACAGATGATCGGCAAGATCGTCACAATGAT
>JBLHHU010000016.1:0-26192 GCA_047615735.1 Kiritimatiellia bacterium
TCCATGCATCACGCCGTTGAATCAGGCGTGCTATCGATACGTGAGATGTCTTTGGCATGAGGTCCTCCATATGCTAAGCTATATCGCTTAGTATATTAGGCCAAAAAAAGTGTATTGCGACAAAAAAATAAAGAATCTGCCTGAAACCTGACACCTGCCCCCTGGCCTCTGCGCCAAGGGACCCAATGCAGGCGTGGTGTCGAGCAATGGCTTACGGGGAATCAATCAGCGCGAGGAAATGCCATTCGTTGGCGCTGCGCCATCGAGACCAAGGATTCCGTATCATTAGCATTCCATAGGCCAAAGAAAAGATTTAACACCCTCCCGCTCGGCGGGAGGGTGTTAATGATCTTCTTCAGGGACGGGGATTTATGCAATGCAGCCTTGGCACATGGCGTCAGAAACATTGGGAAATACGCTTCTTGCGTAGCCAGTATTTGCCCCTGATGGGATGCTAGTGATTGCATAGAAATCGTTTGCGCACAGGAACACAGCTCCTTATATTAAACGGGTCGTTTATCAAATGTCCGTATTCGTTTACAAAGCCCAGAGGAGACACGTTCCATGGCTATCTATAAACTTATCCCAGCATTAGCCGTTTTTGCAGTGATGACTTCAGGTGCAACCGCTCAAGACACGTATGAATCCGATGTCACGCATGCACATGTCGGTTTTGAGGTTTCCCACATGGTGATCAGCAAGGTCAAAGGGAACTTCGACAAGCACAGCAGCACCCTCATCGTAAAAGATGGTAACCTCGAAAGTGCTACAGCAACCATCGAAATTGGCAGCATCAACACGCGAAACGAAAAGCGGGACAAACACCTTCGCCAACCAGACTTCTTTGACGCGGAAAAGTACCCTTCTATGACGTTTAAGAGCGCTGCGGTTTCAGGCAAAAAGGGCAAGGGCGTGATAACGGGTGATTTAACCATTCGCGACATCACCAAAAGCGTGGAATTAACCTATACATTAACGGGACCGATAAAAGACCCCTACGGCAACACGAAAATTGGCCTTGAAGCCTCCGGGGAGATCGATCGCAGCGCGTTCGGCTTAACCTACAGCAAGGCGCTGGAAAGCGGCGGCCTGATGATCGGCAACGAAGTCACGCTTGACATCAATATGGAATTCGCGAAAAAATAAACGCTATGGCCCCCATTTCTTGTTTACTGATGCGTTCGCAGGACCGTGCAAATCACGCTCTTTTCATGGCATGAAACCGCATTTACGACATTGTATTCCAGGCGCAGTATTCGCGGCATTGTTTCTCGTGCCGACGATGGTGCAAGCTCAGGATGACGGCTTACCAGGCGCAGCAATAGCCGCGGTCGTCATTGGCTCCATCATCGCCACGCTCGGGATCCTAGGCTCCATTGCCACGAGCATCTGGTTTCTCGTCGTCGCCTTTACGGTGCATCTTGGCTGGGGATTTGGATGCCTGTTCTTCCCGCCCACGCAGATCGTTTTTCTCATCATGCATTGGTCAGCGGTTAAACGACCCTTTCTAGCGGGTCTGGCCGCCTCGGTGGTCATGATCATTGGGATTACCATCATCGGACTATCGGCACCGGCATTCCTCGAGAAAATCACACAGAGCGATTCCTTCAAGCAAGCATTCTCGAATGCCGCAGCAGAAAGGGAAATGCCCTTGGAACCCACAGAGAATTCGACCTTACCCAGCCCCGAACCGGACCATTCGGGTTTCGAAACAGACGTAAGTAAGCCAGAACCGCGCGATCTTGAACTCGAACGCAATTCGCCTGTTGCGGTTGGTGATTCCATTGCACTCGTAAAAGTCAAATTGGGCCGCCCCAGCGGGGAAATTCAAAACGGTAACGAGACCATCCTAATGTATGGCCCCACGACAATCACGGCACGGGATGGGCAGATCATCAGCATCAAGCCTGATCCAGCGAATTAGCACGTCCTCTGAAGCGCCTTTCACAAGGGCCGTCTAGATTTTTCCACCCGTTAATCCACGCCCCTGATGGGTATTCGATGGCGGCACCGTTGGTTTCTTCTTTTTGCTAGTCGCCTTGCGCGTAGACGTTTTACGGGGATTCTTTTTCTGAGCAGGCTTTTCCTCCGGGGGTCTGTCCCCGAATTCACGCTCAGCACGCTCGATCAATTCTTGCGGAACGTCTTTACCGCGCATTTCATAGATGAAGCGTGACGGCAAAACCGCCGCACGTTGACCGCGTCGCGCGCGACTTTTCACGCACGACAGTGTCAGACGTCGTTCGGCGCGTGTAATGCCGACGTAGGCAAGACGGCGCTCTTCATCGACATCTTTTTCCTTAATCGTTTTGGCGTGTGGAATTAGCCCCTCCTCCATACCAACAATATACACCTCGCCAAATTCCAGACCTTTGGCGGAATGAAGGGTCATCATGGTAAGCCGATGCGCATCGGTCGCATCTTTGTCATCCTCTTCATTCGCATTGAGGGTGACGTCCTCAAGAAAACGCTGTAGGGAGGCATCCGAACTTTTTCGCTGGTGGATTTCCGCCATGTTCATGATTTCCGTCACAGCCTCCCACCGTTTGGCGCGTGTTGCTTGATCCTTGTAGCACCGCTTCAGCTCCGTCTCATAGCCAACCACGCGTATCAAGCGCTTGACGAGCGCCACAAGGTCGTCCGCTTCGGCCGATGCCCGCAGTGAATCAATCATGTCCAGAAAACGGGAACCCGCATTGACCACGGAGGGCTTTATTGTTGTATGCGCTTCGCCATTGCGAATCACGTCCGGCACACTTGACCGTGTTTCCATGGCGACAGCCAACATGCGCTCGACAGATGTGGCGCCGATGCCGCGCGGCGGTGTGTTGATCACACGGAGCAGCGACAATTCATCCGCAGGATTTGCAATAAGTTTAAGAAAGGAAAGGATATCGCGAACTTCCTTGCGATCGAAAAACGACATACCGCCAACAAGATTATAGGGAATGCCCTCGCTGCGTAGGCGCATTTCAAAAAGTCTTGGCTGTACAGCAGTCCGAAAGAGAATGGCAAACTGGCCGTACCCACATTTGCTCTCCCATTGGCGCTGCTTAATGTCCTCAACGACGAAGAGCGCCTCCGACTCTTCATCGTCAAGGCGCTGCACGTTGATTGGGTCGCCACTTTTAGCCGCCGAGCGAAGCGCTTTGTCGTGCCGCTGGCGATTGTTTCGAATGACAGCGTTTGCGCCAGCGATAATCTCTGGCGTAGAACGGTAGTTCGTCTCAAGACGTACGACGGTGGCCTTCGGGAAATCTTTTTCGAAATTGAGAATCTTTGAAACGTCCGCGCCGCGCCAGCCGTAGATGGATTGGTCATCATCGCCGACGACACAGACATTCTGATGCTTGGCGCCAATTTGACGTACAATTTCGTATTGTGGGCCGTTCGTATCCTGGTATTCATCCACGAATAGATAGCGGTATTGCTTTCGAAAGACCGTCAACATATCAGGGTCCTCGACGAGTTTGACCATATAGAGCAGCAGGTCATCAAAATCAAGGACGCCGCTTGCTCGTAGACCCTGATTATAGCGCTCAAACACGTCACTCATACGAATGTCGTGCTTGTCACCTGACGCCCGCAGTGCGCGCGGGGTAATAAGCCGATTTTTAAGTAGGGAAATCTGACTGACGCATAGGTTTGCTTGCAACTCTGTTTCCGGAATCTGTAAATCACGCAACGCCTGCTTCATTGCCATCAACTGATCGTCGGAATCGCAAATGCCGAAACCGGAACGTAGGCCAACCTTTTCGGCGTGTTTTCGAAGAGAACGTACACAAAAAGAATGAAACGTTCCAACCGTCAACTCCTTGGCGGAACGTTTGCCAACAAGTTTGGCGATGCGTTCTTTCATTTCGCCGGCCGCCTTATTGGTAAACGTCATGGCGAGGACGTGCTGCGCGGCGACACCATTGGACATCATGTGCGCAATGCGATGGGTTATCACACGGGTTTTTCCTGTGCCTGCCCCCGCCAGAACCAGCAGAGGCCCTTCTGTGGTCAGGACGGCTTTCTGCTGCTCGGGATTTAGTCCTTTGGCAAATTTGTTCATAAATATCTGTAAGGATGTGGATGTTCATGAAACCAACACCCCGCAAAAGAGGCTTGCACCCCAGAATACGGTTGTTCTTACGAGGTCCGTTGATCACATTCGAGCGGCAAAACTAGACAAGATCGCGGCGTTGATCCAGCCAATACAGAAAATGCTTTGAATTCCTTAACCCTGAACGCTGGAGACCTCGCTTCATGCTTTTCATGGGTATGCTTCCGTGACATACTACGCCCCCATGAAAGACAAAAATGCATTCGACTTTTGGTATGCGGTCAACAACACGGAGATTTTACAGATGCCCACTCGGCATCTGGAAACCTTTGGGGCAACAATGGTCAATTACCACCTTGTTTCGGAGCCGATGGACTCCGTCGGTCAGACCCGCATTCGCGAAGGTAGAATGCAGACCGCACAACCCAAAATCATTACGCCCCAAGCCTATTCCGAAACGCTGCTCGAGGGCTTTGGCGAGGAGGCCAACAAATATGTTGAGTGGCTTCGCGAGCACGAACAGAATATGAAAATTTTGCAATACGGATACACGCTCAAACAAGAATCTTTCAGTGAGCACACGGTGACAAAGAGCAAAGAATCCGTCATTGCCGAAATTCAGGCGGATCTAAAACACCGTGATGACCATATGAGTGCTCTCGTCGACGGCGTCGACGATCCCTGGGATGTCTGCCTCATAAAACTGTTTTGGGAGATTGTACAGGAATCAGCGCACACAAACGTTCAACAGCTGGTGAAACACAACATGTTTGACAATAGCAGCGGCGTCCCATCCGGAATCCGGCAAGAAATCGAGCGCTGCTTCCTCGAGGCGAGTCGTGACGCATCTAAAACCGAAATTCTTGGACAGAAACTACAAAAATACGGTCTATTTGAAGATTATCAGGACCGATTTTTTTCACTCGTCAAATCCAAATAGCCAAGAAAGCACGCTTTACCGCCATGAGTGACCCCGTTCCCTTTCAAGATGCACCACCACAGGATGCTGAAACCACGGTGAAACCCATTTCGCCATCTTCTCGCCACACCCGCATTGTCGCCGTGGCGAACCAAAAAGGCGGTGTCGGAAAAACGACGACGGTCATTAACCTCGCCGCCTGCTTAGCCGAGCTCGGCCAAACCGTTCTTGTTGTCGACCTCGACCCGCAGGCGAATGCGACAAGCGGATTGGGACTGGCCAAAGAAGAAGGCATCAGCATGTACCCGGCCATGACAGGAGAAACGCCTGCCAACGATATGCGCCGCGCGACAGATTACGAAAACGTGCACATCATTCCCTCTGAACTCGACATGGCGGGCTCCGAAATTGAAGTCGCACGCATGGACAATTATCTTCACTGCATCGACGCCGCGCTTCGCTCCGTAGCCGAGACCGACACGTACGACTTCATGCTACTCGATTGCCCCCCATCGCTTGGCATTCTGACGATGAACGCACTCGCAGCCGCAGACTCGGTCCTCGTGCCCATGCAATGCGAGTATTATGCACTCGAAGGCCTCAGCGTTATTTCGAAGCTCATTAATCAACTGCGCGACAGCGGTACGAACCCACGGCTTGAGGTTGAAGGGATCGTCATGACCATGTTTGATGCGCGCACCAACCTGTCCAGCGACGTCGTCTGCGAAGTGAATAAGCATTTTCCGGACGCGATTTACAACACCGTCATCCCGCGAAACATCCGATTGAGCGAAGCCCCCAGTTTCGGAAAACCCATCATTTCATATGCGCCACAATCACCCGGGGCGGTCGCCTACAGTCTTTTTGCACGTGATTTTCTCGAACGCCGCGGCATCACTCTTGCCAGCGACACACCAGAAATGGTGCGGCCACCACGCATTCCCATTTTTCGCGTAAAGACCATCGACGACTCCGATAAGAGCAGTTAGTTTCCGGCCCAATCTACGAACAAGCGGCAGCGCACTAAAATGACGGCCACAGTGAACGGCACATCGTGAAGCTTAAAACCCGGCTGCTAAAACTGACCGACGCAACGCTCGGCCTCGTTCTTTGTCGGGTCATTGGCTATTGGCGCCACCGAAGCGGGGCACCGGAAATTGCGCCCACGCCAGCATCCTCTTCCATTGAGCGAATTCTTGTTATCCGCCCAGGCGGTATGGGCGATATGCTGATGTTGCTTCCGGTCCTTCGACAGATTAAGCGCCTTTGGCCAGACTGCGAGTTGCATATTGTTTGTGAGCGGCGCAATCTTGATGTGCTGGCGCTGTTCGACCTTGACCATACGGCGTACGCATACGATGCGCACCCAATTCAATTGTGGCGGGCACTTCGATCGAGGCATTTCGATCTTTGCATTGATACCGAACAATTTCACAACTTTTCGGCAGTGATGGGCATCGCTAGCGGAGCGCCTGTACGCGTCGGCTACAAATTGAACCCCATGCGAATAAGTCTATACACGCACCTCGTCAGTTATGATGTGGACGGCTACGAACTCGATCAGTTTCGCCGTCTACTAAGCGCGGTGGATGTTGATCCAGGAAACGGTAGCCTACACGGTACACTTCTCAATAAGACGGACGCCGCACCTGCAACGCCGGACGCGACCCTGGTCGCCATTGCTCCCGGCAGCATGAATCGATACAAACAATGGCCGGCAGAGAACATGTTTACCCTCATTCAAACACTCGGCCAGCGCGGCTACACAGTCGTCCTGCTCGGCGGCGATGATCACACCTTATCCCATGCGGAGCTTTCACGGATCACATCCCTACCCCATGTTCGCAATCGCATCGGCACATGCACCCTCGCGGAAACGGCCGAGGCACTAGCGCTTGCCAGTGTCTTTGTTGGATGCGATAGCGGGCTGATGCACCTTGCCGCTGCGCTGGCGCGACCGAATGTAGCGCTTTTCGGGCCGAGTGATCCCCGAAAGTGGCACAGCCCAGATAAATCCAGTCTTTACCTCAATCTGGGATTACCCTGTTCACCGTGTTCCGTCTTTGGGTATCAGAAGCTGTGCCGCGACGTTCCCTGCATGCGTTCCATTTCAGCAGATACCGTCGCGGATGCCATTGCGAAACTCCTTCCCCGTAAGTCGTAAGCCGACAGGCTTCCGTCATAGCGACTTGACAAATTTAAGCACCTTTCTAGTCTGACCGCTATGAACGCATGCATTTACGCCCGAACCTGTCAGCAGGAAAAACGCCATCACACGACCTCAATTCCGCGTCAGGTGGAAATCGCTCGCGAATTAGCGGCCGAACACAACCTAACGATTCAGCCCGACCATATTTTCACGGACATCGAATACCCCGGTCATTTGCACCCGACCTGTTGGGCTCTGGAGGACGAAGAAGGTCGCCCTGCGTTGGCTGCCCTTATTCATGAGATCGAAGCGGGTCATGTTAAACGGGTCATCGTGCGCCGCATTGAAAAGCTAGCCACCGCCTCCGAACCACTGCAGCTTTTACTTGAGCTGTTCGAGCGTCACGACGTCTATATCGTTGCGCCGCCAGAAGTCGCAACAGAAACGTCCGACCCCAGCGCCATGTTCGCACTAGGCATCCTCAGGTCGCGTGTCCAATTTGAGACAGAGCTCACGCGTGATCGACTCGAGCGCACACGCCAGAAAAAGCGTGAGGAAATCAAGCGCCTCAAAACGAAACTTGATCGACTCGAAAGCGAACTTGCAGCGCTGTGATGGAGCCTTGGTGATGCCAGACCGGATGAACATCGTCCTCGTGGCGCCCGAAATCCCACACAATACGGGCGCCATTGGCCGCGTCTGCGTTTGCCTTGATGCGCGACTCCACCTCATCCACCCGTTCGGATTTTCACTCAGCGCAGCACACGTGAAACGCGCTGCGCTGGATTACTGGGAGCACATTGACATCACCGAACATACGTCATGGGAGGACTTTCTGGCGGCAGAGACACCAAGCCGTATGTGTTTTCTCAGCTCACGAGGTACGAATACCATCTACGACACGGCCCTGAATCAGGCAAGCCATTTGGTTTTCGGCAATGAATCATCCGGACTCCCCCCTGCCCTCTACGAGGCGTACGCGGAAAATCTATGCATCATTCCAATGCCGGGCAAACACGCCCGTACGCTGAACCTGGCCAACGCTGTGTCCGTCGTTGCCTATGAATGCCTTCGCCAGAGCGCTGTCGCAGGCTCATAGTCACCGCGTCGGTTGGCTCCATGCAGTAGGTCAGCGGGGCTTCCGTGCCCAAGGTGAGCACAGGTGCTTAAATTATACCCAAATGCCCTTTTCCCCTTGAGTAATTCGCCACACGTGATACTTTTTCTGTTTCACCATCGTTGGTTCTGCCGGGTGCAAAGCGCCTGTCCAACACGAAGCGAGTGCATCCCGTCACGGGGATTGCCAAAGCGGATTCCGAACGTAGCGCAGAAGATCGTTCGGCCTTAACAGGAGTACATCGTGACAAAAGAAGCAACAACAGACACAGAACAGACACAGACCATCGGCGTTCGGGACCTACTGAACGCAGGATTACACTTCGGCCACCAGACGAAACGCTGGAACCCGAAAATGAAACGCTATATCTTCGATAAGCGTGGCGGGATCCATATCATTGACTTGTCAAAGACGCTGGTCATGCTTGAAGAAGCAATGGACTATGTCTACAGCGTCGTTTCGAGCGGAAAGAACATCCTTTTTGTCGGAACGAAGAAGCAAGCCCAGCAGATTATAAAAGAAACTGCTGTCGAAACCGGACAGCATTACGTTACCCATCGCTGGTTAGGCGGCACACTCACCAACAACACCACGCTTCGCAAGAGCGTCAAACGTATGCGCGAATACGAAGCACTCGAAGGTGACAACGATTTTGCAGGACTTCCTAAACAGGAAGCTTCAAAAAAGCGACGCGAACTTGAAAAGCTTCGCCGCAACGTCTCTGGTATTGCCGACATGGTCAACATGCCAGAATGCCTTTTTGTCGTCGATGTGAACCGTGAATCCATTGCTGTGTGCGAAGCGAAAAAACTGGGAATTCCGGTTATTGCCATCGTTGATACGAACTGCAACCCGGACCACATTGACTACCCTATCCCGGGAAACGATGACGCCATCCGCGCGATTCGATTGATCGCTGACGCCACAATCAGTGTTGCCAAAAAGGCGCACGCCGAATGGTCCCGCGTTGCAGCCGAACTGGCAGCCAAAGCTGTAGAAGAAGCCAAAGCTGCGGAAGAAGCACGACAGGCAGAAGAAGCCAAGCGTAAAGCGGAAGACGAAGCGAAAGCGGAAGCAAAGAAAGCTGCAGCGGATGCCAAAAAGGCTGACGCGGATGCTAAAAAAGCGGAAGCTGAAAAACTCGCAAAACCTGCCGAGGCTGCAAAGGAGACCCCTGCTAAAAAGGCAGCGCCTAAGGCCAAGGCTGAAAAGTCGGCGGAACCCGAAGCGAAAAAGGCCGAACCAGCACCCGCTGAAAAGGTCGCAGAACCGGAAGCTACGAAGGAAGCAGCAGCTCCAGAAGCGAAACCCAAAGCAGACGCTGCGGCAGCCGAAGAAGAAGTTGCGACGTAATACACTGGCGCTCGCTAACGCGAGCGCCAGTTATCGCACAAACCATACACATTAGATAACTCAACTCGAAATCCACGTGCCGCGTGGATGAGTCCTTCACAGGAGAATAGTCATGGCCACTATCACCGCATCACAGGTCAAAGAACTTCGCGACGCCACAAACGTCAGCATGATGGATTGTAAACGCGCACTCGTTGAAGCCGAAGGCGATATCGCGAAGGCCGGCATTTTGCTGCGCGAACGCGGCGCAGCCGTGGCAGCAAAAAAAGCAGACCGCGCTGCCAACCAGGGCTTGGTCGCGAGTGCAACGAGCAGCGACGGCACCACCGTCTCACTCGTCGAAGTGAATTGCGAAACTGATTTCGTTGCTCGCAACGATGAGTTCATCGCCTTTGTCGCATCGCTCGCTGAGCGTGCATGCAATACAGATGGCAACTTGGGCGAAGAGAACAAAGAAGACGTCACAGCGAAGATTGCCGAAGTCGGCGAAAACATCCTCGTGCCCCGCAACGAACGCTACATCATAACCGGCACAGGTGCCGTAGGTGCATATGTGCATTCCAACAGTAAGATCGGCGTGCTGATCGAGCTTGGTTGTACGAAACCAGAGAGCACCACAAGCGAAGCCTTTCAGCAGTTGCTTAAGGACCTTTGCCTGCACGCCGCCGCTGCGAGCCCTCGCTACCTGAAGGACGACGAAGTTCCAGAAGCTGAAGTCACATCAGAGAAAGAGATTTTCGCGAAACAGGTTGAAGGGAAGCCCGAACAGATTGTTGAAAAAATAGTTGCAGGCAAGATTCGTAAGTTCTACGAAGAAATCTGCTTTTTGAATCAAGGATTTGTCAAAGAGCCCAAACAGACCATCACAGAATTGCTGGGCGAGACAGGAAAAGCGCTCGGAGATACCATCGAAATTCGCAAATTCAAGCGTTACCAAATGGGCGCCTGAAGACGATTGACTCTTAGGCGACGCCACGTTGTGGTGTCGCCCCTAAATCTCGCTTCGGAGAGTAGCCACGTGGCTAGACACGCAGCCAAACTGGGACTCGTTACAGCCCTGACCCTGGCCAGATTCCCTCTGGTTATGCTCTTTTTTGCTGGCGCAATTGTATACACGAAACAGCCATCAACAGGGCTGTTTATTGCTTCAATTGTGGCCTTGTCTTTGTCCGCAGTAACGGACCTTTTTGACGGGTATTTAGCCAGACGTTTTGGTGTTTGTACGGAATTCGGCGCCAATGCCGATCCGTTGATGGATAAATTTTTCTATCTGACAAGTCTACCTCTGCTCGTCTTTGTAGCGACGCAGAACGGCAACACTCAACACGCGATCATCCTCTTGGCCATCACCGTCTGTTTTCTGTCACGAGATCAGTGGGTGACATTCTTACGTTCGATCGGATCACTTTACAATGTATCCGGCGGCGCCCATTTCATAG
This sequence comes from Kiritimatiellia bacterium, assembly GCA_047615735.1. Taxonomy (GTDB): domain Bacteria; phylum Verrucomicrobiota; class Kiritimatiellia; order UBA8416; family JAIOPI01; genus JAPKCZ01. Next base: position 11,026 of record JBLHHU010000016.1, read on the forward strand.
GGAAACTCAGAACGTTTATCAATTTTCCGCTTATCGGGATGATTTACCTCTTTGAGGAATCCCCCGTCGACTTCATTTCAACGCCTGTTATATACACGTGTGAAGGTATCGCTCTGATTATCAATTTCGTATCAATCTACACATACACAAAATGGTATTGGCCATATTTGAAGAAATCGGCCAGTATTTCTGAGACAGATTCAAGTGAAAGAACGGCAGAGGATAATGACAACGCCCCCCAAGGACACTCATTTTGAGGCACGACACCAACGCCTGAAAGCGGAAAGCCTCATGCGCATGGCCGGGGGAATAGCGCATGATTTCAACAATTTTCTTGCAGCCATTCAAGGCAACAACGAACTCATTCTGGCACAATGCACGGAAGAGACCCCCTTTCTCAAAAGCGTTAAACAGATTCAATCACTGTCCGAAACATCGCTCGGACTGACAAACCGTATCCAAATTTTTGCAGGACAAACATACCTCGAACCCAAAACGCTCGTTCCCAACATTTTTTTGCAAGATCAACAGACGGCTCTCCAAGCCCTCGCCAAAGGTCCGGTCCGCGTCAACGTCACACCTGACGACAGCTGCCCCGCTATCCATGTCGACGAGAAATTGCTGGCCATGTCGCTGGAATGTCTGGTCACCAATGCCGCGGAGGCACTGGCAGGTTCGTCTGGAGAAATAGACGTCTCGTGCGGTCATATTTCACGATCGGGTGCGTCGGCACCCAATATCCACAACGTTGAACTGACGGCGGATCAGTACATCTATTTCGAAGTTAGCGACTCGGGTCCAGGCATAGCAGATGAGGTCATCATCAACGCCTTCGATCCATTTTTTACGACCAAAATACGAGCCGAAGGCATGGGGCTACCTATCGTACTTGGTGTCGCATGGGCCCATCAAGGTGGTGTGCAGCTCGACTCCAGCCCGGGTAAAGGCACACGAATACGCCTGCTTTTACCTGCTTGTGACACGGCAACCGAATAACCCCCAGCTTTAAGAATGCGAGCCTTCGCGGCTCGCCTTTTTTGATGTTCGACGTTTACCGAGTGCTGTCACGAATACGACCAGAAGCGCAACAGCACTCACGTGACTCCAGAGCCCCAAATGGACGCCATGGCTATTTGTCATTCCCTCGACACCGGAACGATGAAGCAGCGTATCAAAACCGGAACCAGCGAGGATGGCACATAAGGTAAGCGATCCCAGGTATAACAAGACGGCTCGCCCACCAAGAAGCTTCCAGACCGTTGTCACCGTTGCCATATTGGTTGCGGGCCCCACGATTAAAAACACCAAAGCAGCACCGGGACTGATGCCCGTCGCCATAAAGGCATAGGCGAGCGGAACCGACCCGCTGGAACAAACATACAAGGGTATGCCGACCACCAGCATCGCGACCATGGTCAAGCCCCTGTGTTCTGCAATCCCTGCCAGCAGATTCGGTGGTATGAATGCCGTCAAGACGGCCGCCAGAAATACGCCAACCAAGGTGGCCCACGCGATACTGCTAGCCACCGTAACGAAACCATGCCGCAGGCCATCGCGAAGTCGAATCCTCATTGGCAATCGAACCGACTCAGCGCCGGAAGAATGCTTCACCTCATCCCAATTCTCAACCGTATGATCGGGACCCCCGAAACGATCCACCAGATACCCACAAACGACGCCTGAAACAAAGGCGACGCAAACCTTTACAAATGTAAAAACTGGGCCCAAGAGCGAATACGTAATCGCGATGCTATCAACGCCCGTTTGGGGCGTTGACGTCAAGAAGGAGAGCGTCGCGCCACGCGTTGCTCCCTGCGCACGAAGTGATGCAGCAACGGGAAGCACGCCGCAAGAACAGAGCGGTAACGGAATACCCATCAACGAAGCCATGACGACTTCACGAAAACCACCTTTGCCGAATCGCTCGCGCACAAAAGAAGCCTCAATAAAGACAAACAGAAAACTGGCAACAAGTAACCCAAACAACAAATACGGGGCCATGCTTGCTAGCACGAACCAAAACTCTGCCATCAGCTTTTCAACATAGTGGGTCACGTGTGTACCTCATGGGGTCGGCGCCAACCAGCGAATGACATGTGACATATCTGGATAATGATAATACAAGATGGCTTCGATGAGAAAGTAATCGACGATAATGTGAACGAGCAGCACGTAAAAAAGGCATTTTGACTTCTCATACATGAAGCCTTGCGTGAGCGCAAAATACCCAACGACAAACGGCCCGATTCCGGTAAACGCCATGTCGTTCAAAACGGACGTATACACGAAAGCCTGTGCGATGTTGGCATAGCGAAAGGGCATGCAGGATCGCAGAATTGCAAAGACGGTGTTCACAAAAAAAAGCTCGTCCCAAATACCGACCGCATTGATTCCGACAAACAGACGAAGCCTACCCTCACTCGAGTACGGCTGCGGCATCGGCCAGTTGTCCGGCACCTCAGGACTCAGCCAGAAAAAGTAACCCGACAATACGATCCACGCGAGTGGTATTGAAATCAATGTATACAGAATGTCCATACGCTGCAGTTGTGCCGGCCAGAAGCGATAGTCGATCGCACCAGGATCCGTTTTACGTAGGATCAGAAATGGAACGATGACCACGGCACCGAAAAACAGGGACAACCACAGAAAATGGGCATTGCTACGGTCGGTATGAATGGGCGCAACACTTAAGAGTGCGATACACACAAAAAGTACGCCCATGCGCCGCCTGAAGCCGGCATCGTGCTGACTGAAGAGCGTGATGACGCCCAACGCCCACACGACGGCACCAGCATAGAACATTTCTATTGGTATCAAGAGAACGGTCGCGGCACAGAAACAGCACACGGAAAGGAACTGCTGTTTCGATAACATTGGTGTCACATCATTCATCATTACAAATTATCAACATCGAACATTTGCGGAAAGCATTGAATGATAAGTCCGCAGACGGGCCAACTCCAAGCTATTTATAAGAACATCATCGACACGTACGATCTGCTGCCCACGGCGAAGATCCGCCTTGTCTGCGGGACTGTTTGCAACGACGTGCGCAATGCGTAGCTCTTCCGCGACCGTGGTAAACAGAATACCCAGCCTTGCCTTACACCGGATGTGTCACGTTTCGTATGACGGCCGTAATTACGTCCGCAGGGACGGCGCAACCGATACCGGAGTGTACCCTGTTCATCGCAAGTGCCACGTTCTGCATCCCGACAACGCTACCATACAAGGCCACCAGAGGCCCTCCTGAGTTGCCGCTATTGATCGCCGCATCCGTCTGGATCAACCGCGACGCTTTCGCTTCGTCAATCTGTTGCGCTGCGGCACTCGCAATTCCGAACGATGCCGATTGGCCCAGACCGAATGGGCAGCCAACCGCCAACACGAATTCGCCAGCAGCGATAAGCTTTTCTGGCGTTCTGAGGCGTAATGATTTAGGGGTCCTGTAATCCGTTTTCAAAAGCGCGAGATCGTGATCCTAGTCAATGAGCGCGACCTCGGCCCGGTATCGCATGCGCCTAGCGGTTTGCACCACGACATGTTGCGCCTCGCACACCAAATGCCCAGCGGTAACAATTAACCCATTTAAAGAAACAACAAACCCGGACCCTTTTGCAGGAGGAGCGACATCGACGCCCGATTTGAGAAGACGTTCGAGATGCGCATGACGTTCGCTCGAATTGCCGGGACCTCTGGGCCCATCGCCCGCATACGCCCATACCTCAACGACACCAGCTTGCGCGTCATGGATAGTGGCCTTTACCGTACGTTGCAGGTCTTCGGTCTGGCCGTAGCAACAAACGTTACATAATAGATCCAAACCTAAAAGAATGACCGGGTGACGCAGTATCAACGTGCAAAATCTAAGGGTTTTCGTCATATTCAGCATTAGCTTCATCCTGTTGCATAAATTATCGACGGACAGGCGCATGAATACAATCGTCAACCCGGCTGGGCTGAAATGCTGGCCACTTCTGGCACAGCGGCGTCACTCGCGACTTGATCAGAGCCACGCAAACTTCTATCGTACAACCTACATTTCGAGACAATCCACGTAAGGACACAGAGAATATGCTTAACATCGAGAAGACTGAATTCAACGGGCTGGACGCCATATCTCTTGAAACAGAGGCGGCTCGTATTGTTGCGGTATCATCGTTTGGTCCACGCATTGCGTTCGCAGCACCCAGCGGTTGCGACAATCTACTACTCTGGGAACCCGAAAAGTATACGCGTGGGGCGTGGGACTTGCGTGGCGGTCATCGCGTCTGGGCAACGCGCCCATTAGCCGACGAAAGCGAAGACACCTACGCCACCGACAACGATCCATGTGAGGTCACCATGCGCGATGACGGCGTACGGATGATGGGCGCCGAAAATGCCATGAATCGAACGCGGCGCGGTATCGACATCAGCGTGATCGACGACACCCATTTTCGTATCGACAACATTCTCGTCAACGCCGGTGAGATGCTTTACAGCGGCGCTGTTTGGGCGCTGACGTGCACGATTCCGCTCGATTCCGCGGAGTACGCCATTCCCGTTGGCGATGGCAGCGAATGGGACACCTTCACGATGGTCAACTTCCGTCGCTGGGGTGGGCACGGCATGGGCGGCTACAACGATCCACAAATCATCCAGCAAGAAGATCTCGTCCGCATCGTTCCCGCAGGCGTGGAAAACAAGCGTATGCTGTACTCCCAGCACGGCATTATTGCGATGAGTGATCCCGTGCGCGACATCACGTTCGCCAAACGGATCGACGGTAAGCCGACAGGCCCGCTTGGAACGAATATGGCATTCTATATTGGCCCCGACAATTTTATGGTCGAAATGGAAACCATGGGTAGCGAAGTCACGTTACGACCGGGCGAAACGATCAACCACACGGAAGAATGGGTCATAAAAAAAGGAGCAACACCGTTAAGTGCTGCCCCTCTTCTCGTTGATCTTTTCAACTGACGTAACGCCAGTACGGACGACTACTCCGCGTCATCGGCTCCCTTGTTGCGCTTATCACGGCGGTCACGTTCGTGCTTTTTGTGATGGCCACCGGGACGGTGAGGCATTTTACCCGACGCCATAGCCGCTTTTCGTTCTTCGCCCGTCAACTTTCCATCTCCATCGGCATCGAACTCTTCAAGAACAGCCGCGCGTTTCGCCTTGTGCGCCTCATGTGCTGCAGCACGTTCTTCGTCTGACACGGTGCCATCACCATCGGTGTCGACAGATTCGCGCATCTTCTTCATGCGTTCGCGTCCTTCAGTGATTCTGGCGTCCAGAGCGGCCTGTTCGTCAGCATTCAACTGACCATCACCATCTTTGTCGAAGCGCTTTTTCATATGTTCGCGATGTTTGGCCTCCATGGTTTCACGCGCGGTTTCACGCTCAGATTGGGAAAGTTTCCCGTCACCATCTTTGTCGAACTTTTCGACCATCTCAGCTCGACTTGGGCGTTTGTGATCCTTTTCGCCCTTTTCACGATTCTTGTCCTTTTCAGCCTGTACACATGCCAGACTGCCCAATAACACAACTGCGGCTAATAGCGTTCGCATGATTTCCTCCATACTTATTGCTTGATTCGTAACATCGTCGTGCACACCCATGCACCAGATACACTAACAACGCAGCAGTGGATGAAATATTGTAGAAAAAGGAGGGGCTTCCGCAGAAACAGTGAGTATGAATGAAAGCCAAGCCCCGACGATGCAGTTGCATTAAGCGTGATCGACGCAGGGGCTAGACTGGGGATGCGACGGCGTCTGCGCTTCCTCCTTCGATCTGCGAGCAACGGCGGACAAGCCGTACCTTTCCCTACACTTTGTCCCACACGTCGTCTGAGCCTACCCGGAAAAAGTGGACACGCCTTTCTCTTGACGCGAGGGGATTTAGGAACCGTGACGCGAGCCAGAACGTTCCGGCGGAGCCCGCCGGGCTGCAGGGGAAAATGCCAAACCGAACGACGCTTCCCTATTCATCAGAACAGCGCAGCGCGAAGACGGGCCGCTTTTCCCCTTGCGCTTCAGTGGGCCATCATGAAACGTGCGCAGATCTGCCTGAACGCCAGCACCACCTCCGCTGTCCGAGCCAGCTATTGTCAGCGCTACGCGTACGTCGTCGGGCAACATTAGCCGCGCCTGATCTGTCCCGCGCGCGCCAATGCGCGTGCCTCGACGCCGGCGATTTCGCAGAATCCCTGCGAGCTGACCGGATTCAGTCCTTCGGATTCTTCCATGGAGGAATCTGATTCATTGTAGATAGAGGCCGCACAGTCATCCAAACTCTTGAAATAGATGTTCCCCTTGTACAAATCGACACTTACATTGGCCGTAGCAGGCTGGGACAAGGATCGGATGGCCGAGAGGGCAGCCGTCGTCGCCGGATCAAAATAGCGACCATCATATACTTCTGAAGCGACAATTCGTGAAAGGGAATCCATTAACTCCGTCGCCTTTCTATTCAGTACCGCTTGATAGACAAAACGCAAACAGGTCGCGAGGAGCTCCATACCCGGAGACTCATACACGCCGCGGCTTTTCGTACCGATAATACGATTTTCCAGGGCGTTTTTGAGACCCACACCGTTTCGACCACCGACGAGGTTCGCTTCCGTCATTGCTGCCAAGGGATTGACGGCTTTTCCGTTGATCAATACCGCTAAGCCGTGCTCAAAGCGCACGTCAAAGCGTTCTGGAGTATCGGGCGCATCGTGGGGCCAGACGCCCATCTGGGGTTCGACGATCGTGCACGCCGTACCCAAAGACTCCAAATCTTCAGCTTCATACGACAGCCCCGCGAGATTCGAGTCTGTCGAATAGCGTTTAGATGCACCCGTGAATGCTTCGATTCCCTTGGTCTTGAGATACTCGACCATCTGTAGGCGCCCTGGGAACTCGCTGAGGAGCCCAGGATCACGCCAAGGCGCATAAACCTTCATATCCGGCTCAAGTGCCAGCGTGTAGCGTTCAAAGCGAACCTGGTCGTTCCCACGTCCTGTCGCCCCATGGGCCAGAACGGTACAACCGTGCTTACGCATTTCGGGCAACAGTCCAGCAACAGTGACGGCACGAGCTATGCCCGTCGAGTTCCAATAGCCGCCATCGTATGAGGCCTGTGAACGAATCATTTCGAAGCAGGCATCAGCCATTTCGTTCTGCAAATCCACGGCCACCGTTTCTGCACCGCATGGATCCATACGTGCCTTCACATCGGCGATGTCCGATTCATCGGGCTGCGCGACATCGGCTGTGAAACACAGAACATCCACGCCTTCGTCCAGAAGGCGACGCGTGACTGTTTTACTGTCGAGTCCGCCAGATACACAGACGGCAACCTTTTCACCTTTAAGCTGACTAATGATCATCGCTTACAACAACCTCCTCTTCACTTGAGGCCTCAGCGGGAATCGCGTCTTCAGCAGCTTCCACCTCTGTTTCAACATCCTCATCATCGACATCCATCCCGTGCATTTCAGCTAGACACTCATCAATGATTTCAAAGGCTTCCTCAAATTCAATATCCTTCGCGTTGAGCGGAGGCAGTATGCGTATCACGTTCCCTGCCGTTGCCAACGTTAGCAGACCAATTTCACTCATTTGGTCCACGATCGGTTTCGCGTCTGTATCGAGTACGATGCCGAGCATAAGGCCAATTCCGCGAACCTCTTGCACGTGCTCATATTTTTCGACGAGTCCGTCGAGCTTTTTCTTGAAGGCAGCGCCCGCTGTTTTTGCGCGTTTGACGAGCGCCTCACTGTCAATAACGTCAAGCGTGGCCAAGGCCGCACTGCACGCGAGCGGCGCACCACCAAATGTACTGGCGTGATGGCCGGGCTGAAGCACGTCTGCAACCTTTGACGATGCGACAATCGCACCGATTGGAAATCCGCCGCCTAAGGCTTTGGACAAGGAAAACGCGTCAGGTTTTACGGAAAAGTTCTGAAACCCGAACCACTCACCGGTGCGTCCCATCCCGCACTGAACTTCATCAAACATGAGCAAAAGGTCATGCTCTTCGCAGAGCACTTTCAGGCCTGAAATAAACCCTTCAGTGGCAGGGATGACGCCGCCCTCGCCTTGCACAGCTTCAACAAGAATGGCAACTGTCTTATCGTTGATTTGCTCAGCCACCGACGTGACATCGTTGAAGTCAGCATGGCGGAAGCCTGGCATCTCAGGGTCAAACCCCTTTTTCACTTTGTCCTGCCCGGTAGCCGCTACCGTCGCGAGAGTTCGACCATGAAAAGAATTCTTCATGGTGATGATTTCGTGACGTCCCTTTTCATGACCGTGCAGACGTGCGAGCTTGATGAGTGCTTCATTTGCTTCGGCACCTGAGTTGCAGAAAAACACTTTGCCACCATCATTCAACTTGGAAAGACGCGCAGCAAGTTTGCCCTGATTCTCTGTGAAATAGAGATTAGAGGTGTGCATCAACGTCTTAGACTGCTTCTCAATGGCATCAGTAACGACAGGATGACAGTGGCCAACGTTGTTTACAGAGATGCCTGTACCGAAATCGTAATAGACCCTGCCGTTTGCATCCCAAACGCGCGAACCGCTGCCTTTAACGAGAGCGATTTCCGGTGCGTAAGTTGGGATGACGAACTTGCTGTAATTGTCTTCAATAGCTTGTGCAGTACTCATTGTATTCCTTGTTCGCGTGTGACCGCGTCATCATTGTTGTTTCGGTGTATAAAAATAGCGTCAAGGGACGATTTGCGTCCCTACACCCTTGTCTGTAAAAATTTCTAAAAGTAATGAATGTAGCTGACGTCCATCAATCATGTGAACCTTCTTCACACCGGCAGCAAGCGCACCGACAGCACTCTCCACTTTAGGCAACATGCCCCCTTCAATCACGCCGCGGCCCATCAAATCGGCCACTTCACTTACCGACAGCGTTGACATGATAGATTCAGTATCGTCGAGATCACGCAGAAGCCCGGGCACGTCAGTCAAATAGACCAGTTTACGCGCCCCGATGGCTTTCGCCAATGCTGCAGCCGCCGTATCCGCGTTGATGTTGTGGGCTTTTCCGTCCGCACCAATACCAATAGGCGTCACGACGGGAATGGCGCCCGAGGCTAGAACGTCTAAAACCGGCTTCGCGTCAACTTCGGATGGTTCTCCGACAAATCCCCAATCCAAGGGCTCGCCCGTATCTGGATCAATGCCGGATTTACGATTCACGTGAAAGACATCTTGCCCCGAAACCCCTTTCGCCACCCCGCCACCGGCTTCGATCATGGCGACAATACCTGGATTGATATCTGTGCCCATGACCCGTTCCACGACCTTCATGGATTTTTCGCACGTCACGCGTAACCCTTTTACGAAACGCGTTTCGATGCCTTCGTCACGCATGCCTTTCGAAATGGCTTTTCCGCCGCCATGAACAACGACGGGACGCACACCGACGCAACTCAAGAACGTCAGATCTGTGAGTATCCCTTCTGAATGTGTCGGATCCTCCATTGTGCTGCCGCCAAATTTGACAACAAATATTGCACCTTTGAAACGCTGTATATAAGGCAGCGCTTCGATCAGCACGGTGGCCTTTTTAACAGAATCATCCATGATCGCGTTGTTCATTGTACTCTCTTTTGCCTTTCGACAAGGCTCTCGACTAAGTCGTATATTCGGAATTAATCCTGACATATTCTTCGGATATATCACAGGTCAACAAGCGGCATTCTTCGGTGCCCGTACCGAGACAGATTTTCACGGTAAACTCGGGTTGCCTGATGACGGCTTCTAATGCTGGCACACTATCGGGAACCGGCCCGCTTGATCCACGGTAAGCACAAACACCATCATACCAGATTTCGATCACAGAAGCATCAAGTTCAGCACCACTGTAGCCAACAACATCAATAACACGCCCCCAGTTCGGGTCCTCGCCGAACCACGACGTCTTCACAAGCAGCGAATTGGCAACGGCGCGAGCCGCGAGACGGGCATCAGCAGCGCTGGCCGCGCCGACAACGTGAACGTTAACCAGCTTCGTTGCACCTTCCCCATCCAGAACAATCATTTTGGCCAGCGTGACGCAGACGTGCTTCACGGCGCGCGCAAACTTGGCCCACGATGAATCCGACTGCGCGTCTCGTGTCACCACAAGACCCGATTCGCCATTCGCAAGCAGCATGACGGTATCGTTGCAACTTTGATCCCCGTCAACACTGATTGCGTTGAAGCTGTCAGCAACGACATCGTTCAGAAGCGTTTGAAGATCCTGCGATGCGACATCTGCATCAGTAGCGACATAGGCGAGCATGGTTGCCATATTCGGCTCGATCATTCCTGCGCCCTTGGCAACGCCGCCGAGCGTAATTGCCTTGCCATCAATCTGGACGGTAACCGCACATGACTTCGGGCGTGTGTCGGTCGTCATGATCGCATGCGAAAAATCATCGCCGCCACCATTATTCAGCGCGGCAACGGCCGCAACGATACCTTTGCAAATTTTTTCGATAGGCAAGACTATGCCGATCGTGCCTGTTGAACATGGGTAAACCAGACTCGAATCAACAGTCAGTGCATCCGCAGCGGCTTTCGCCATCGTGTCAGCGTGCTGCGGCCCAAGAGGCCCATTGCATGCATTGGCATTGCGACTATTGACAACGATCGTTTGTGCGCGACCAGCGCTGATTTTCGTCGCACAATGCGGAACGTGAGCGCCCTTGATCTGGTTCTGTGTAAACACCGCGGCGGCGTTGGCGGGCACCCTGGAATGAATAATACCTAGATCCAAACCAGAGGTTTTGAGGCCGCACGCAACGCCAGAAGCCGAGACACCCGGAACGGAGGTAATATCACCATCTTGAATCGTCTGAATGTCTGCGTTCATGTCGCGTAACCGAGTCAGCTAGCTGACCAAAAGGAATTGTGGGCAAGGTTTAGAAAACACAAGGGCCGATAATCTAAAACAGAAGGCAAGAAGTCGATGTCAAAACGCTTCAGGGCGCATGTTTCGCGAGTTTCGCATTTGATTGCAACATCGCAGAATCCAGCGCCACCACAACCCGAATTAACGGCTGCTACTGCGTGATGCCCCACCGCCTGCAGGACGAGCCCCAGATGTTCGACGAGGCCCCCGTCCTCCACCACTACTGTTACGTGAACCGCCAGGGCGACGTCCATTGGAACGACCGCCAGAACGGTCTTCGCCCTCGGGGCGACGCTTTCGCGGTAAGGGTTTCGGCAAATCCTTCATCAGCTCTTCTTCAGGCAGTGAGCATTTGATGCTACGACCGATGTAGGCTTCGATGTCCGGAATGATGAACGATTCGTCTTCACAGGCAAAGGAGACCGAAACACCTTCGGCACCGGCTCTGCCCGTACGTCCAATGCGATGCACATAGTCTTCCGGCTCATACGGCAATTCGAAGTTTACAACGTGGCTGACACCATCAACATGAATGCCACGTCCGGCAACGTCAGTAGCGACCACGACAGGAAGGAGACCCGCTTTGAAGTCATCAAGGATGCGCATACGCTTTTTCTGTGGCACAGCACCAGAGAGAAGCCCGCATTTCACGCCATAGCGTTCGAGCTCATCCGACAAGCGTTGACAGCGGTCACGTCGATTGGCGAAAACGAGTACGCGTTTCACATTCTCTTGAAGTAGTAAGTTTACTAAAATCTTCATCTTCTGATCGCTCGTCACCATGTAGACCCGCTGCTCAACAGTGTCGACCGCAATCGTTTCGGGCTCAACGTTGATCATCACGGGATCTACAGTCCAACTGGATGCCAGGCGCAGCACGTCATCGGAAAGCGTGGCACTAAAAAGAAGCGTCTGTCGTTTTTCTTTCGGCGGAAGTTTTCGAATGATGCGCCGAACGTCGGGGATGAACCCCATATCGAGCATGCGGTCGGCCTCATCCAGAACGAGGATATTGGTGTTCGCAAAAGAAATCAGCCCTTGATTAGCAAAGTCAATCAGTCGTCCAGGGGTGGCCGCAATGATATCATAACGATCCTCGAGTAGCTGACGCTTCTGACGTTCGTAATCCATTCCGCCGTAGAGAGCCAGACACTTGAAGCGAATGTGTTTACTCAGATCTTCAGCATCCTTGGCAATCTGCACAACAAGTTCACGCGTTGGAGCGAGCACCAACACACGCGGCATGATCTTTTTCTCATCCTCGCGTTTCGGCTCACCCAAAAGACGGGAATAGGCGGACAACAGAAAGGCGGCTGTTTTGCCTGTTCCGGTCTGTGCCTGGCCGGTCAAATCCTTACCTTGTAAGGTATGAGGCAGTACCGCGGCCTGAATGGGTGTCGCGTATTCAAACCCTAAATCCGCAATCGCGTGCATCAAGTCAGGTTTGAGGTCGAAATCGTGAAAACGTGAAACGCCTTCCTTTTCAGGGACCGGAAACTGGTCTATCGACCAAGGCTTGCTCGGTGGGCGTGGTTTACGCTGGTTTGGCGCCTGGTGGTGGTCCTTACGACGCTGCGGACCCGCATCCGGCAATTTGGGTTTGGCTTTTTCTTCGGGATGCTTCGGGACGGGCGCGGCAGCGGGACGCTGCCCCAACATACGATGCTTAACTTTGCTCAAAAATTTGCGAACCATGGTTTCCTTTGGTCGTTCAGTGCTCTTGCAGATGGATCAAATCCGATTCTAGTAATCAGGACCGACCAGATTCACCCGCTTCACACGCCGATCGAACAGAAGGTCCAAATGGCCATCTCATGGTCGCGACCCCATTGGTCGCTACCATAAATATCGTTGAGCAGGATTGACGATTAACGCTTCGAGAACTGGAAGCGCTTACGTGCGCCCGGTTGACCCGGCTTTTTACGTTCCTTCATACGAGGGTCGCGTGTAAGGCAACCGGCGTCTTTAAGAACTTCACGATGTGCGTGGTCAGATGCAGCCAGAGCTCGGGAAACAGCGTGACGCACAGCGCCAGCCTGACCCGTTGGTCCGCCACCCTTAACAATAGCCGTGATGTCGTACTGTGTTTTTGTACTTGTCAATTCGAGAGGCTGCTCGATGAAGCAGCGGGTAGCAATGCTGGTGAAGAATTCGGTGTAGCCGCGCTTATTGATGGTGATTTTTCCTGTACCCGGACGTAGCCAGACATGGGCTACTGCGGTTTTGCGTCGACCCGTGGCGGTGTGCTCTTCGATTGCTTTTACCATTATTTATTATCCTGATTTTTAACTGACCAACGGCCCGTGTTATACGGTCTGCGGTTGCTGTGCGACATGCGGATGCGCCTCGCCAGCATAAACTTTAAGTCGAGTAAACATTTGGCGACTGAGATTGTTCTTCGGCAGCATGCCCTTAACAGCGTGCTGGATTAAACGCTCGGGGTGACGTTCACGAACGGCCGCAGCCGTCTTCTCTTTCAGACCACCGCGCCACCCTGAATAAGTGCGATAAAGCTTCATCTCTTCCTTTTTGCCGGAGAGTTTAACTTTTTCAGCATTGATGACGACGACGAAGTCGCCTGTATCAACATGCGGTGTGAATGTGGGTTTGTTTTTGCCACGCAAGATGTCGGCAATCTTAACAGAAATGCGACCGAGTGCTTGGCCTTCAGCGTCGAGTACAAACCACGCCCTATCGGCGCCAGGATCTTTTGCTAACGTTGTCTTCATGGTTCAGACCTAAAATCTGTGTTAAAAAGGGATTAAAAGTAACGGGCGGAACGATCTCCGTCAACAGGAATATCGAATATTTTTTTATTTTCCACTCGAAGGTCGGTTCAAGAGGCCATTAAGCACCCTGAACGCGTGTCGGAGTAAGCCACAAACTATACTAGAATCCGCTATCACTGTCGAGCTTTCGGTCGAAAACGCGAACATTGGATAGGCGTAAATTGCCGGATCCCCCAAATCGAACCCGGGGTTCAACTTCGGTGATGGAGGAAAGCTCAAAATCCAAACGTAATGGGCCTTTTGCATGGCTACCGCTAAGCGCACGGTCGACAAGCACCCGCCCCTCTTGCGATGCAAAAATGTCGAACATCACGACTGAACTCGCTTCGCAATGCCGAAGTTCCATATCAAATTCAGCAGAATAAAGCCCTGCTGGAAGCCGCAAAAACTGACCGGAATAGGAAAAATCGTCCGGATCGCCATCCTGATTCACGCGAACGAGTGTATCACTCTGCTCATCAACGACATTCACTCCGGATCGGTGACGGGCGTGTCGAATGCCAAGCGCCACATTGAGCGGCACACTCGGTGGCGCCGGCACCAATGTGTCCTCCGCCCCCCCTATGATATAGAAAATGTCTCGATCAGCAAACAGGTTGCGATAGACCGACAGCTGTGAGTTTTGCTGTCGGCGTGACTCAACCAAGATAAGCGGATCACTATCGAGTCCGTGCGGATTGAGTGCGCATTCGTGAATCAGTTGTCGCCCCATCTTTGAAAAAATAACAACCGAACTTTTCGGCGCCTGCGCAATAGTGTCCGCAACAACCCGCTTTATGATCTGAGCACTGGCTTGAAGTTGGCGTTGACCATGGAGCCAGTTTATGCACGTCAACATCAAGACCAACACGGCACAGGACGCGCCCCATAGCTGAGCGCGCTTCGGCGCCCGGTCGAGACAGCGCTGCAGACCCATCCCAGCCATCGCCAACAGGAACGGTAGCAATTCGAAATAATAGATGGGTCCGACAGCATGAACACCCGGATACCAAAACGCCACGTAACCACCAACCAAAGCAACGCCAGACGCCACCAACAAGAACGTCCAACGACGGCTAAGTCCACACACACACAGCACAGCGACCAGAACGGAGGACTTGCTAAACCCGAACAGCCAGTTATCAAGCGCGCGCAAGTTGGCTTCGGTGTTTTGGAGGCCTAGCGCGAGCGTATGCACGATGCGTCCATCCCGGGGCCCGAAACCAATATTCTGAGTAGTATTGTAAAACAGATACGTGGAGGTATGCGCATCACCGACAGCCAACGCGTTGTAGAGCATGGACATCAACACACCTGAGACGGCCGCGCCTGCGAACAGAAGTAGCTGTACGCCATAGCGACGCCACTGATGCGGGCGAAAGCGCGCCAGAGCATCAATGCCGAATGGTATTGCGATCAAGGCGGCAGAATAGGTGCGATTGTTGAAATACAGCGCCCAACACAGTCCAGAGACAATGGCGTACCCCCATTGTCCTGTGCTCT
>JBLHHU010000017.1:0-25215 GCA_047615735.1 Kiritimatiellia bacterium
AAGAACGGGTTACAGTATTTCGCCGATGAACTGAGTAAGTATTTTGAAAATGAAGACGGATCTGAGTGAGGCCAATATCATGAACAAGACAGCAACCTTGGATGGAAAAGAGTTTCCGGTCGTCGATGGAGAGACGGTTATCGCGTTCATAGAGCGGCATCACTGCAAAGGCGCGGTGCCGACCTTGTGTTACGACGAACGACTTGAGTCCTTTGGTTCTTGCCGTGTCTGCTCCGTGCAGATCGCACAGTCCGCGGACGGGCCGCGTCGAATGGTCGCGTCCTGCCACACGCCGATTAGCGAAGGCATGTTTATCTTCAGTGAATCGGATCCTGTCAAAAAATTGCGTCGCAACATCGTTGAGCTAGTGTTGACCGACTATCCTGTCGAAACGCTCTCCGCTGCGCCTAACGGTGATTCTGAATTACAGACGGTCATCGATCAAGTGGGACTGGATGTCAGTGCGATTCGCTATGCCCCCGGCAAGAACCATCAATCGCGCGAAACGGATACGTCGCACCCCTATATGCGCGCCAATCTCTCGAACTGCATCAACTGTTACCGCTGTATCAGGGCGTGCGACGAGATTCAAGGCGAGCAGGTTCTGGGGATGCACGGGCGCGGTTTCGATAATCGTATCATCATGGGAGCCGACACATCCTTCAAGGACTCGCCTTGCGTTTCCTGTGGTGCCTGTGCCGAAACCTGCCCGACGGGCGCGATCACAGATGTGTTTCGTCCCCGAATTCCCGAAGCCACACAGGTCACGCGGACAGTGTGTACCTACTGTGGTGTGGGTTGCAATTTAGATGTGCACACCAAGACAGATGAGATCCTCGCGATCACAGCGCCTAAAGATGCGATCGTTAATGCTGGCCACACGTGCCTGAAGGGGCGCTACGCGTTTCGTTTTCAGAGTCACCCGGATCGATTACGCACGCCTCTGATTCGTCGTGAAAGTGGATTCGAGCCGGCGACCTGGGATGAGGCTTATGATTTCATTCAGGAGAAACTTGAAACCATCCGCGATGCGTGTGGACCGGACGCCATTGCCGGGATTTCTTCGGCACGTTGCACGAATGAGGAAAACTACCTCATGCAGAAGTTTATCCGTGCCGTGATCGGCACGAACAACATTGATTGTTGCGCACGCGTGTGTCACTCGCCCACGGCGTTGGGCATGCAGAAAACGTTTGGTACGGGTGCCGCAACCAATTCGATCGAGTGTATCCAAAAGACGGATCTTATGATGGTTATCGGCGCGAATCCGACGACGGCCCATCCGGTCACCGGGGCGAAGATCAAGCAGGCTGCCATGAAAGGTACTACCTTGATCGTCATTGATCCGATCGAGACTGAAATGGCACGCTACGCCCAGCATCATCTTGCGTTACGCCCTGGCACCAACGTGGCGCTGTTGAACATGATGATTTATTACATTATCGCCGAAGGGCTCGTTGACGAAGACTTTGTGAGCACACGCTGCGAGGCCTATGATGCGTTCGCGGAGGACATTCGCAAGTTGGATATCGATTCGATGGAGTCGATTACGGGTGTTGATCGTGAACAGGTGCGCAGTGCCGCGATGGCTTATGCCTCAGCGCCAAACGCGATGTCGTTTCATGGTTTGGGTGTCACCGAGCACACCATGGGCACGCGCACGGTGACCTTGATTGCGGACTTGGCCATGATCACGGGTAACATCGGTCGCGAGGGCGTGGGCGTCAACCCGCTGCGCGGTCAGAACAATGTACAAGGCGCTGCCGATATGGGCGCGCAGCCGCATCAAGGTGCAGGCTATATGGATGTCACCGCGGCGGATGCCTATGATCACTACACCAGCATATACGGAACGGATGTTCCTACCACGGTCGGGTACAAAATTCCAGAAATGTTCAATGCCGCGCAAGCGGGTGACCTCAAGGCGCTGTGGTTGATGGGCGAGGATGTGGTGCAGACGGATCCCAATTCGGGGCACGTCATTGAATCGCTTGAGAATTTGGAGTTACTCGTCGTTCAAGAGATCTTTATGACGGAAACCGCAAAGCTGGCCCATGTGATTTTGCCGGCGACGACCTTCCTGGAGAAGAGCGGTACCTTCACCAATGGAGAACGCCGTATTCAGCGTGTGCTTGCGACGGTGCCCCCGCTGGAAGGGACTCGGACAGATGGGCAGATCATGGTCGATATGATGAATCGCATGGGCTATCCCCAGAAGGGGCCTGATCCGGCCATCGTCCTAGAAGAAATTGCGCAGGTCGTTCCGTTTTTCCGAGGCGTCAAATGGGATGAACTGGGCGATAACGGTAAACAGTGGCCAGTGCTAGCTGACGGGTCCGATACCAAAATCATGCATCGCGATCAGTTTAAGCGCGGGTTGGGTAAGTTGCATTTTTATGCATGGGAAGAGAGCAAGGAAATCGTGGACAACGCGGCGAGCTTTCCTTTCATTCTCACGACGGGGCGCAAGCTAGAGCACTACAATTGTGGCACCATGACACGGCGTACGGCCAACAGTGAGATTTTGAGTGAAGATATTCTTGAGATTCATCCCCGGGACGCACGTGCCAAGGGGATCACGGATGGGGATCTGGTGCGCCTGTTTTCGAAGCGCGGTGAGGTCAAGTTGCACAGTAAGTTGACAAGAAGCGTCAAGCCCGGGGTGATCTACACAACCTTTCATTTCCCCGAACAGCTGGTCAATTATGTGACCAGTGACGTCACCGATCTTGAGACACTCTGTCCTGAGTACAAGGTTGTGGCTGTCGACATTGAACGTATTGCGCCCGAAATGGCTGCCGCATCTTCTGACGGGTGATCTCGAATCAGTCGGCTGACTGGCGCGGCGCAGACAAGGTCAGAAAAACAATCGCGGCGATCCCTGATGATCCGAAGAGCATGGCCATCACCATGATTTGGTAGCGTGCCGCGATTAATGGATCGACGCCCGACAAAATCTGCCCCGTCATCATGCCGGGCAGGGAAACAAGTCCTACGGCAAACAGTGAATTCGTGAGGGGGATCAGTGCCGCTTGCAGGGCCGCGTTTCGACAGGCCGTCAAATCGAGTCCGCGTTCGCGTTCGGCGTGATAGCGTTCCGCTGAAAGACTGACTGTATTCATACAGTTGGCGAAGATCATGCCCGCTAGAGGGATGACCACGGCTGGCGCGTACCATGGGTCGGCGCGCAATACAGCTTGCGTCACCAGCGCCAGCGTTAAGACACCGCCGGTGACGATGGCCAAGAGTGCGTGCAAATACGTGCGTGCCGACTTCTGTGCGAGCGGACGCAACGCAATCCAGCTGGCCATGCCAAGCATGAGGCTCAATACGCCCACCACCAGCAGGCTGCTATGCGTCGTAAACACAAAGGTTAAGACGTAGCCGATTAGCATCAACTGGATCAGCATACGCGCGACGGCGTAGAGTGTGGTATGGCCGTTCAGTGACCATTTGAATAAATAGATGACGACGATTGCCGTCGGCGCAAAGGCCAGCGACAGTCTTAGTAGGGATATGGTCTCAACGGGTGTTTTCATGTGGGGGACTCAGTGTTGGCTGTCTGGGATGGTCGTGTCAAGTGGGCGAGCAGGAAAATCCACAATATGGGCTCCAAATAACTTGGCATTCCTTTCGGACATCGACAAAACGTCTTTGCGCCGAGCTTCCGCAACCTGCTATGGTGAGCCTCTATGTCTGACAAACGAATCCATAATCTGTGGGTGATGCATTTCTTTGCCGATTTCATCGCTCTTATTACAGCCTATTTTCTGTCCATGTGGATACGTTTTGATTCCACGTTCGGGTTACATCTGTTTGATTTTCTCAATCGCGCGCTTGACGTTCGTGATTCAGGGGCACTTGGCGCATCTTATGAACTGTTTTATGCGGCCAGCGCATTTCGCATCATCTGCTTCTTGACCATCATCGTGTGCGGCGTTTACGCCTTGCGGGATTTGTATACCGAACGGCGATTCATTATTCGTGAGCCTGTTTCCGCCGAGATCTTGGTCGCTAACGTGATTGCGCTGGCCGTCATTTTTACGTATTTCTACCTTGATCGAAACGTGTTTCATCCACGTAGCTTTTTTGCGTTGGTTCTTTTTTTGAACGTCTTTTGCTGTGTGTTTTATCGCGCACAACTGGAGCGACTGTTGCGATGGTTGCGATCTCGGCATGGATGGGATTGCTGGCCCGTTCTGCTTGTGGGTGAAGGAAAAAGCGCCGCGTTGATCGAGCAGCATATTCGCGAGCAAGAACCGCACGGTTTGTACATAGCAGATCGGCTGGTCTTGTCACCGCATCGTGATATCGAAAAGGTATTGGTTGCGACAGAGGCTTCGGCGATGTCGCACGACGTGGGCATGCTGATCGTCGTGGACAACGACATGTCTGTTCAGCAGATCATGAAATTCCTGGAACTCTCTGACCGGTTGGATTTGCCGGTTAAAATTCAATCCGACAAGTTGGATGTCCTGGTGAATCGTGCGCGCATCCGGTTCGATGTGGCGCATGGCGGAGCACTCTATCACTTCGCCGCCTTGTCCTCCGCCGAGCGTTTTCAGCGTTCTAAACGACGGGTGTCACAACTTGTTGCTTTGATCGCATCTGTGGCAGCCCTGCCCTTGTTACTGTGTGTTGCGCTGGTGGTTAAGCTGACAAGCAAGGGGCCCGCTTTTTATACGCAGGAGCGAATCGGAAGAATGGGAGCGCCTTTTCGCATGCTCAAGTTTCGCACCATGTATAGTGATGCTGATGCACGTCTCCCCGAATTGCAGGGTCAGAACGAGTCCGGCGACGGACTGTTCAAGATTCGAAATGACCCGCGCATAACGGCTGTGGGTAAGTTTCTGCGTCGCTACAGTCTGGATGAGCTGCCGCAACTACTGAACGTCGTGCGGGGCGAAATGACACTTGTTGGTCCGCGGCCTCTGCCTCGCCGTGATTATGAAAACGTCAATGAAGATTGGCATTACGGGCGGCATAACGGCATGCCGGGCTTAACCTGTTTGTGGCAAGTCTCAGGGCGCAGCGATTTGGATTTCCAAAGCATGTGTATTCTTGATGTGTTTTATCTTCGCAACCAGACGATGGTCATGGACCTAAAAATCATGATCAGGACCGGCGCCGTTGTCCTCTTTGCTGAGGGCGCCTACTAGTTTCGTTTTAGCCGATAGGGCTACTTTATGAGGGCGGATAGCGCTTCAGGCCAGTCAGTTGGCGGAAGACGCCCCATAAGAAGATAGGGTTGTTCTTGAGGTACCGGCGCCACAGGCGTTTCGGCTCCCTGTAGAGGCGGTACGCCCATTCGAGGCCCGCCTTTTGGAGGATCGCTGGCGCCTGTTGTAGATGTCCCGAGTGGAAATCGAATGCCGCGCCGACGCCGAGCATAACACGCGTTGCGAGTCGCTCTCGATAGGCACTCATGAATGTTTCTTGCTTTGGTGTGCTTAGGCCAACCCAAAAAAAATCGGGTTTCAAGGCGTCGACCTGCGCAATGAGATCGGACGCTTCATCGTCGGTCAACGGTCGGAATGGTGGGCAGTATGTGCCGCACACCACGACACCTGGGAAGCGTGTTTTCATACTGGCTTTCAGCTCCTCTGCCACGCCCGTGTTGCCACCATAAAAGAAATGCGTCAGTGCACCGTCCTGCGTGCGCTTCATGATGTCCAGCATCAGGTCGGGGCCGTACACGCGTTGCATATCGGCGTGTCCTTTAATGCGCCCGAACCAGACCAGAGGCACGCCGTCTGAGGTGACCATGATCGCCTCGTTAAGAATGTCGCGGAATCTGTGATTTTGCTGCGCTTCAACAATTCCGTGAACGCTCGTTACGCAAACGTATCCGCCGGTTTTGTGTTTTGCCCTGTTGACGAGGTGCTCGGCGGCACGGTCGACCGAGGCGACGTCAACGTTGACGCCCATGATGTTGACTTTGTCAAAGGGCGGAATCATGTATTGTTGGACCATGCAGGAAGGGTGCGGGGATGGCTCTGGCCTGAAGGGTGCTGTGCGAGCATCTGGGGCTCGGGCTCGGCCTGCGTTTCAATAGCACTGGGCGCAACAGCTTTATCCGAAAAACGCAAGGCTTCGAGAATGCCGCCATGCAGGAATATCTGTGGAAAGGAGACCTGCACGTCGCCATACACCAAGACGTAGATGACTGCTTGGCTGACGAAGTACGAAAACATCACATTGTGCATGCGCTGCAGTTGTTTGTTGTTCCATTCCTTCTTCTTCGTCTGGTTGTGTCGAAGGCTCATGCCAAGCAGAAATCCCGTGCCCGCGATAAATCCAGCAAGCCCAGTGCCGACCAATAGACTCAGTACGCCTTGGTGGAACGCGGTCTGAACGATGGCCCACCGTGTCGCGTAGGCTTCCGAGAAAAGGGCTGCGCGGGACAAATGTGCGTCGACGGAAAATGCAAAGCCTTTGCCGAGCCAAAGATAGTCGGGAATCATCCCGATGGCTTCTTTCCAAACGCTGATTCGCCATTTGACGGTGCCCGCGGCGTCTGTGGAGACGTCCTGTGCAACGTTTGCAAACGGGATGATGGAAAGCATGCGTTGGTGTGCTTTCGGAAGAAGAGGGGCAAGTTGTCCAATAACCAGCAATCCCGCCGAGAGCAACAAAACGGATACTAGAATGTAAGAAACTTTGTTGCGCACCTGAAAGTAGATGTGAATCCAGATCGTCAGGCCGATGGTGATGATCACCATGCGATGTCCCGATAGTCCGCCTAGGCCGATGGTGAGCAACGTTGCGATGAAGTACCATTTGCGGTGTTGTCCTGTAAATGGAAGCAACAAAAAGGGGAGTAGGAAAAGAGGTGTAAGAATGGTTAGCGACTGATAGCGTGCTATGGCATGGTCGCCGAGTCCGACGGATGCCGTTTCGTAAGGCAGCAGAAATAGCAAGTGCCACCGTGCGGCGCCGTTGCTGAGGTTGAATATGAGTTCGCTTAGGGATGGCAACGTTGCCAACGCGAACATGGCAATAAAAGCAGTGCGCCATGTTTTCGGGCTCAATGAAACCTGATCTGCAAAAAGATAAAAAAGAATACCGCAAATCAAATGAACGTAGCCGGATCCGCCCCACATATCGCTGCCGAGCGCCTGAAATCCTGAGCCACGTTCGGCCATGAGAACAACAAGCACTATCAGAAAAGCGGCAGCCCAGAATTTGGTCAAAGTGAGTTTCGGCGTAAAATGGGAGGCTAGGCTTTTCAGGACAAGCAGCCCGACCATGCCCAAAATGAGGAGCTCATAGAGTTGGACTTGGCCAGGTATCCCCGGAACACGTATGCGTGAGAGGTGGCAGGCGATGATGGCTGCAGCCCAGAGATCGGTTCGTGTACTTGAAACCAACAGTGGCGGAATTAGGGCACCGAGAACGAGCAAGTTAAAGTCGCCGACGAAAAGGACTCCGAAACAAAAAATCACGGCGACAAAAATGATAATGGGCGTTAAAAATGTTTGAGGCATAGGGGCAACAGCGTGTTTGTTTTTTGCGACTGTGTGACGAAATCACGGCTAGATCAGTGGGCATTCTTCCAGTTTAGCTCAGCTTTCGTCAATCTCGCGGTCATGATTCGAGAAATCGTTCCATGCCTTGGTGTTTGAGGATTTGGGCACGTATCGCTCATGAGCGGCTTGAGCGGACGCGTTTTTCGCCCATCATACCAATGGGTAGTGCCAAAATCGCTGAAAGCAGCCACACCGTGGCGGGCATCTGCAGGTTAAAGTCGGCAAGCGAATGAAAGGCCATGGCAATGAACGCCAGTATGGCACCCAGAGCCATAGCTTCGCGCGGGAGATGCGTTCCGGTTGTCTTTCGTTCCCGTCGGATCGTTCGATCCTGTCGAAGCGCGCGCGATAATACAAAAAACAAGTAAGTCACAGGGATGAGTAGTAGGATTAGGCCCGTCAGTCCATATTCTTCCAGCATTTCAAGCCAATCGCTGTGAACTTCGTCCGACCAAAAGTGGTGGTTGCTACGCGTAGGCCATACGGCGGCAATGGCGTCGCCATCTGTCTCTGCGGCAAAGTGCGGCCAAAGCGTGGTGTGCATGCCTGGGCCAATCCCGATGACGGGCGCGCTCTGCCATGCGCGAAAGGCGCCTGCAAACATGCGCCCACGGCTTGACTCCTCTATTCTGTGACGCAGAGCTGCGCTTGCGTCCTTAACGGACAGGCCTTCGAGAAGGTCTGGACGGACGTATTGTTCGTAGCGCCCCATGAAGCCGTCCGCCACCAAAATCATGCCCGTCACCAAAATACCACCCATTGCGACGCCGGCGGCACGCCACCACCAACGCGCTCGCCGCGGCCAGTTGGCAAACCCCCAGTGTAGGCTAGCCACAAAGATGAGCAGTAGGGTGAGGCCGCCACCTCTGGATTTGCTGAGAACAACGGCAACGCACGCTAGGGCGACAAGTGACAATCCAAGGGCGCGTTGCCAGTGCGAAACGCGTCGTGTCAAAAATACGCCCAGACCCATCGCTGTAGCGATTTCCATGATGCCGGAAAAATGATTCGGGCAGAAATAGGACCCAGTAGCGCGGTGGTCGATCATGTATTGTTCGTATCCTGGGGTCCAAAGCACAATTCGGCTGTCAGTAATAGCGTGGTTAATAATGCCGTACAGGCCGAGCAGAAATAGGTTTAGTATGATGTAAATGAAAAGACGCTGGCGCTGTTCGGTGGTGATGCCGAAAATAATAATGGCGGCGAGCAGTACAGAGGTAACAAGGAGTAGAACGCTGGTTTCTGCTAACATGTAAACGATGGGTTGCGTTAACCACCAGATGGCGTATACCAGCAGCGGTAAGCTGAGGAGTAGCACGTTACGCTGACGTTGAAGCCAAATGCCGTCGCCGCCGTCGTCAGAAACGGTCGCTGAACTCGGTTGCAGGCTGCGCTTGAACTGTTGAATGCCAAAGAGCATGGTGGCCATGAAAATGCATAGCGTAAAAGGCCAGAACCACCACAATTCTCGCGAGCCAAAAAACCACGGCCCGACAAGGATGGGTACGCAGGTTAGTATAAATATGAATTTTTGCACAATGTGGCCGACGTTCGTTGTTGCAGAAAGCGATCTGGACCTTAGCATTGTAGGGGCTCCCGCTTCAAGCGTTGCTTGCCGATTTGGTGTTGCGCTGAAATGGGTGAAATTTGTTGGATTGTAGGGAAGGGGTCTCTATGGGTGAAGATATACGCATCGGGTTGGCACTTGGCGGGGGTGGGGCAAAGGGATTGGCGCATATACCGTTGCTTCGCGTTTTTGATGAAATGCAGTTGCGGCCGCATTGTATCGCGGGGACCAGCATCGGGTCCGTTATTGGCGCATTGTATGCAAGTGGCAAAAGTGGAGAGCGTATCGCTGAGGGCGTGGCCCGCATGATCATCTCCAAAGGGGATTCGTTTCGCGACGCCCTAAAAAAGCGTGATGTGCTTAAGTGGGTCGAATTCTTTGACATTGAATTCGGCAAAAGTGCACTTTTTAAAGGAGACAAGTTTATTGATTTTCTTTACGAGGCTATGGGGGCACAGACCTTCGAAGATCTCGAGATTCCGCTGCAGGTGGTCGCTACCGATTTCTGGGCCTCGTCACAAGTGGTGTTTGATTCGGGGCCGCTGCTTCCTGCCGTCAAAGCCAGTATGGGTTTGCCGGGCGTATTTACACCGGTCCAAATTGATGATCGTGTTCTGATTGATGGTGGGGCTGTGAATCCGGTGCCACATGATTTACTTACCGATTGTGATGTCGTCGTGGCCATTGACGTCATGGGCTCTCTGAGTCAGCGTCCGGGCAAGGTGCCCAACGTGCTCCGTTCCGTGCTGGGCACTTTTGATATCATGCAGAATTCGATCATTGCGGAAAAACGCAAGGCTTGTCCGCCTGATATCTATATTCGCCCCGAAATTACGGATATTGACATACTCGACTTCTATAAAGCCGACGTTATATACGAGCAGACGCAACCGTCCGTGGCGCGACTACGTGGCGAACTCGAACGTGTCCTGAAGGAGCGTACATGAACATTTTTAGACCTCAAAAACCGTACGTATTTCGTCCGCCGCGCTATTCGCGCGTGTGGACACCGTTGCTTATTCAAATCAGCCATCGCGTCATGCTCGCGCGGGACTTCAAAACGCGCGTGACGTACATTGCGGGACTTGAGCAGGTTGCCGCTTTGAACAAGGAGAAGCACGCGGTGTTGATCGCACCCAATCATGCCGATCATGCGGATCCGCACGTGCTTGTGAATGCTGCCCACCGAGCGAGCGTGCTATTTCATTTCATGGCGGCACGGGAAGCCTTTGAGCGGGGCCGAATCGGTGCATTTGCACTGCAGCGTATGGGGGCCTTTTCGGTCGATCGCGAGGGGACCGATGTGGCCGCGATCAAAATGGCGATGAAAATTCTGCAGCAGGGGGAATTTCCGTTGGTCATGTTTCCTGAGGGGGAAATTTATCACCATCACGAGAAGTTGGATGAACTCAACGAGGGTGTCGCGACGATTTTATTGCGCGCGGGTGCAAAATTGCCCGAGGGCAAGCGCTCGTACGTCGTGCCGACCGCGTTGCGCTATCGGCATGATCCCAGCGTTCAAGATACGTTTGCAGACCGGATTTCCCGCCTCGAAGAACGCGTCACCTGGAAGCCCCGGCCGCATTTGGACATCATTGAACGTATCTATCACTTGGGCGGTGGCCTCATCGCGCTGAAGGAGCAAGAGTTTCTCGGGCATACGCTTGATGCGCCACTGCCCGAGCGGATTACCCGCTTCCAAGACGCCTTGGTTGACCCGCTCGAGAAAAAGCATGGTTGCGCCCCCCGAGATGGACACATCCCGGACCGGGTCAAGGCCCTCCGTAATCGTATTCGCAAACAACTCGTGGATAACGCGCAAGGTCTAAGCGAGGCTGAAGCTTGGCATCTGTACGATGATTTGGATCGACTATTTGTTGCCGTGCAACTGTACAGCTATCCGGGTCAGTACCTTCGCGAGGATCCCAGTGTCGACCGAATTGCTGAGACCTTACTCAAGCTCGAGGAAGACGTTTTGGGAGAAGGGTGTTATCCCGTGCCGCGCGAGGCCTCTGTCACCTTTGATGAGCCCCTCTCGGTAGATGCGTATCTGTCTGAGCGGGGCCTCACTGTGAAGACCGCCGTGACGCCGCTCACGCAATATATCGCGACGCGAATCCAGTCCCTGCTTAGCGCGGGCGCATGGCCGGGCCAATGAGTAGGTGCAGCGCGTCGCGAAGCTCGTCGACGTCGTAAGGCTTCTGGATAAATCCTGCGATTTGGCGTCCGTCAAAGCGCCTGGCCACATTGTGCTCCATGTAGCCACTTGAAATGATAACCTGCACGTTGCTGTCCAGGCGGTACAGCTCGTCAAAGGTTTCCTCGCCGCCCATATGTGGCATGGTCAGATCGAGTAAAATACAGTCAATCACGCCTTCGAACGCTTTGAAACGGTCTAGGGCGTCGCGTCCGTCGACGGCCGTGATCACGTTCAGTCCCAACAGTTCAACCATCTGCTTCGCGACGGCTAGCACCGTCGTTTCGTCGTCCACGACCATGACCGTGCCTTGCAGAAGCGTGTTCGCGCTGACGTGCGCTGGTGACGTGCTGCTGATGGCCCGTGATTCGCTCATTGGAAAAAGCACGCGCGCGCACGTGCCCTTGCGCGCCTCGCTTTGCATTTGAATACAGCCTTCATGACCGTGGACAATGCCCTGAACAGCTGGTAGGCCGAGTCCGCGTCCTGCGAATTTTGTGGTAAAGAAAGGTTCGAATGCGCGCGTGAGCGTGTCGGGGCTCATGCCCAGGCCGGTGTCGGAGACGTCGATGTAGGTGTAATGGCCGGGGATGGCGTGTTCCCCCACGAAGGCGTTCGCGAGGAACGCGTCGTCGCAATCCATTGCCCCCGTCGTGATGGTGATGTCGCCCGTTCCGTCGCCTAAGGATTCGGCCGCATTATTGACCAAGTTGACGATGACCTGGCGAACTTGCACTGCATCTGCGTCGATAGGGGGGATGTCTGGGCATAGGGTGTATTGGAGTGTCACGTTTTCGCCGGCGCTGGCTTGCAACAGGGATTTGCTTTCCGCGATCAATGTATTTACGTCAATCGTTTCTACGTTGAAATTTCCGCGCCCTGAATACGCGAGCAATTGCCGGCAGAGATCGGCCGCGCGGCGTGAGGACGTGTCGATGTCTTCCAGATAGTGCCGCCCTTCGTGCTCGTCGGGGAGGGAGAAACCGAGAAGACTGGCGTTGCCCATGATACCCATCAGTAGGTTGTTGAAATCATGCGCGATGCCGCCGGCGAGAACGCCAAGACTTTCGAGTTTCTGTGTCTGTAGCAGTTCGCGTTCTACGCGCAGATGTTCTTTTTCGAGCTGTTTGCGGGCCGTGATGTCCTGATTGGTGCCCGATATCCGTAAGGGGGTGCCGTCGTCGTCGCGTTTGGACACGCGTCCAACGGAATGAACCCAGATGTGTTTTCCCAATTTTCCTATGACACGGTACTCGGCTTCGTAGCGATTGGAGTCACCTTCAAGGTGTGCCTGCAGGGCTTCGACGACGCGGGCGCGGTCTTCGGCGTGGATGCGTGAGCGCCACGATTCGGCACTGCCTTCGATTTCATCACGTTTGTAGCCAAGCATTTCCGCCCAGCGCGCGTTGAATTCGGTGTGTCCACTGGCGATGTCGCGATCCCACAAGCCCAGGTCCGACGCTTCAAGAACAAGTGCCAGGCGCTCCTGGCTTTCCTGAAGAGCCTTTTCGAAATTGCCGCGTTTTCCATAGGGCTCGCTCCAGACGAGCACGTCATCCCGTAAGCGTTTCCGTAGGTAAAAAAGCAAAGCGACGAGGATTAAAATGAGGGTGGTTTCAGCGATAAATATGATGTCCGATCGCAGCAGCGCGGCGATGGGCATCGTCCTGAAATCAAGGTGGGTCAACATTTCACGAGGCAGAATGGCGCCCATTGCATTGGGTCATCCATCTACATTTCCTCCTGAGGGCACACTGTGGCGTGCGATGGCCCAATGTGCAAGTGTTTCTGTGCCTGCCGGTACGCACAAATTTCATCGCCAGGCAGGTCTTGCTTCCGATTTTCTTGCTACTGCAAGATCGCCTCAGTAAAGTTCGATCCGTGCATGGCCACGCGCAAACGGCTACCCGCCAGCACAGCAGACCAAAGAGGAGACTGACCGTGGGTGACGAAACTGAAGCAATTCCTACTATCTTGACCGATCGGCATCGTGCTCTAGGTGCACGAATGGCGCCCTTTGGTGGCTTTCAGATGCCTATTCAGTACGACGGTATCGTGAGCGAGCACAACGCGGTTCGCCGTGGTGTGGGGCTCTTTGACACCTGTCACATGGGCGAATTTATCATTCAAGGGGCATCCGCGACGTCGGATTTGGATCACATCCTTACCTGTAACGTGGCGACGCTGGACGTGGGACAGTGCCGCTACGGGCTCATTTGCAATCCTGAGGGTGGGGTGATTGACGATATGATCATCTACCGAACCGGCGAAACGTCCTATATGATGGTTGTCAATGCGGGTACGCAAGGGGGTGACTTCGCCTGGATTCAAGAACAGATTGGCGATCGTACCGAGCTGCGCGATGTGTCACAGGAAACGGGAAAGCTTGATCTGCAGGGCCCGGGTGCCCCAGCCATGCTGGCAAAGCTGCTGGATGACCCGATCGATGGACTAACGTATTTTCGTTTCGCAGAAAATCGTCTAGATGAAGCAACGGTGCGTGTTAGTCGCACTGGTTACACCGGCGAAATTGGATTTGAGCTCTATGCGTCCAACGCGACGACGCTGGTTCTGTGGGATCGCCTGCTTGAGGCCGGCGCGACGCCGGCCGGTCTCGGTGCCCGGGACACGCTCCGCCTCGAAGTTGGCTTGCCGCTCTATGGGCATGAAATGAGCACGAATCGCAATGCCGGCGAATCTGGCTTTACAAGCATCCTTTCTCCCGATAAAGAGTTTGTCGGTTGTGACGCCGTTCGCCGCCACTTGGATGGTGGGTCGGTCCTGACGGGTGTTGTGCTCGATGGGCGGCGTGCAGCCCGTGAAGGAGATGTGATTAAACGTGTCGATGGAGAAACCATCGGCGAGGTGACCAGTGGAAGTTTTTCGCCATCGTTGGGGCGGGCCATTGCGTTGGGTTATGTGCGTCGCGAACACGTGCAGCCCGATCAGAAGGTCATGGTTGTTACAGCGCGGCAGGATTTGCCGGGAACATTGCAAAGCACACCACTTTACAAAAAAGGCACAGCGCGGAAGTCACTGAAACACTTTCTGGAGGTATCATCATGAACCCAAGCGATCGAAAATATACGAAGAGTCACGAGTGGATTAAAGTTGAAGATGACGAAGCCATCGTCGGTATTACGGATTACGCGCAAGAAGCGATGGGCGATGTGACGTTCGTTGAATTACCATCTGTTGGGACGTCCTTTACCAAAGCGAGCGACTGCGGCGTGATCGAATCCGTCAAAGCGGCGAGTGATCTCTATTGTCCTGTCGATGGAACAATCGCTGATGTAAATGTATCACTCGAAGATGCGCCGGAGCTGATCAATCAGGATCCATACGAAGATGGGTGGTTGTTGAAGCTGCGTGATTTCGATGCGGCCCAAGTTGATGCGTTGATGACGGCTGACGAATACACAGCCAGCCTCGTTCAAGATTCATGAGTTACGTTGGCAACACAGAGTCACAACGACAAGAGATGCTAAAACGCTGCGGCGTCGATTCTGTTGACGCGCTGTTCGAGGCGATCCCGGCGCATCTGCGGGCACGTTCGTTCGACGTGGCTCCGGCCAAGTCCGAGCTGGAAGTCATTGAAGAGCTGTCGAGCATCGCGAACCGGAACTACGCGCACCTTACCAATTTTCTTGGCGGCGGATTTTATGATCATTTCGTTCCGTCGGCGGTAGGCGCCATTTGTTCGCGCAGTGAATTTTACACCGCCTATACACCGTATCAGCCAGAGGTCTCGCAAGGGACGCTACAGGCGATTTACGAATATCAGTCGGACATTTGCCGATTAACTGGGTTGGATGTGTCCAACGCATCCTTGTACGACGGGGGTACCGCGTTGTACGAAGCCTGCCAGGTCGCCATTCATGCGACCAATCGTGGGCGT
Organism: Kiritimatiellia bacterium; assembly: GCA_047615735.1. Lineage (GTDB taxonomy): Bacteria > Verrucomicrobiota > Kiritimatiellia > UBA8416 > JAIOPI01 > JAPKCZ01. The sequence goes on from JBLHHU010000017.1 coordinate 15,192, forward strand.
ATCGTTGTCGACGGCGGTGTGAACCCCGTGTACCGCAAAATGCTCTACTGCTACACCGCTAACTTGGATATCGCGTTTGAGGAAATTGCGGTGACACATGGTCAGAGCAATCGCGAACAGATTTTCGATGCCTTGACTGACGAAACGGCCGCCGTGATTGTGCAGAACCCCAATTTTTTCGGGGTTGTTGATAACCATGCTGACATCGTCAAAGCCTGCCATGATCGTGGCATTCTGGTTATCCAGTCCGTGTATCCGATCGCGATGTCTGTGTTGGCAACACCCGGGCAAATCGGGGCCGACATTGCCACGGGCGAAGGACAGAGCCTTGGTAATCCGCTGAATTTTGGTGGCCCGTATCTTGGCTTTATGGCAACGACGAAAGCGCTTGTTCGTAAAATGCCGGGACGCCTTGTTGGGCGTACTGTAGACCGTGACGGGAAAGACAGCTTCGTGTTGACCTTGCAAGCACGGGAACAACACATTCGGCGTAATAAAGCGACGTCGAACATCTGCACAAACCAGGCCTTGTGTGCGCTTCGGGCGCATGCGTACCTGAGTTTGGTTGGACGTTCCGGATTACGTCGCGTTGCGGATCTGTGTTACGCCAAGGCCGAGTATGCGAAGCAGCGATTCGCTCAGATTCCGGGCGTCGAGGTCATGACCTCCAGTCCAACCTTCAATGAATTCACCATTCGCGTCCCAATGGATGCAGGCGAGCTTGCCGGCATTCTGGTTGAGCGCGGTATTGCCCCGGGGCTTCCACTCGGGCGCTATTATGACGACATGCAGAACTATCTGCTTGTCGCTGTCACCGAACGCCGCACGAAGCACGAAATTGGCTTATATGCAGAAACGCTTGAAAGCGTTCTGAAAGGGTAATTTGAAATGGCTGTAATTTTTGACAAATCCATATCGGGGCGCCAGGGCGTTCGTTTTCCGGTCTCCGATGTGCCGGAGCCGGCCCCAATCGGCGAGGCGTATCGACGTGATGGGGATGCACCCCTGTGCGAGTTGACGGAGCTCGATGTGATGCGTCATTTCATTGAGCTGTCGCACAAGAATTTCAGTATCGATTCGGGTTTCTATCCGCTCGGGTCATGCACCATGAAGTACAATCCAAAGCTACTGGAAACCGTGGCCAACATGCCGGGCTTCGCCAATCTGCATCCCTTCCTGCCGCAGTTGCGTCGCGGGGGCATGTTGGCGCAGGGCGCCTTGCATGTGCTCTATGAATTGGAGCACCAACTCTGCGCGATCGCCGGCATGAACGCGTTCACACTGCAACCCCTCGCGGGTGCGCACGGTGAGTTGACGGGGCTGATGTTGATCGCGGCTTACCATCGTTCCAAAGGCAACGACAAAAAAGAGGTGTTGATTCCCGACGAGGCACACGGAACCAATCCGTCCAGTGCCGCGATCGCAGGATTCACGACACGGTCCATTCCAACCGATCCCGAAACGGGTATGCTGAATGTTGACGCGTTGGCCACCATGGTCAACGATCAAACGGCGGCGATCATGCTGACGAATCCCAACACGCTGGGCATCTTTAATTCAAATGTCGATAAGGTCGTGGAGATTGCGCACCGCTTTGATGCACAGGTCTACTATGACGGTGCAAACCTGAACGCCATTCTGGGCAAGTTTCGACCGGGCGACGCTGGCATCGATGTGATGCACATCAACTTGCACAAAACCTTCGCCACTCCGCATGGTGGCGGTGGGCCGGGGGCTGGGCCCGTCGGGGTGCAGGAGCATCTGGTGCCGTTCTTGCCGACGTCACGCATCGAGAAGCGCGACGATAGTACGTATCAGTTGAATTACGATTACCCTGAATCGATCGGCTATATCGCACCGTTCTACGGGAACTTTGGTGTGCTACTGCGTGCTTACGCCTACATCATGTCCATGGGTCGGGAAGGGTTGATCGAAGCCAGCGAAAACGCGGTTCTCAATGCGAACTATCTAATGAATATTCTCAAAGCGAAGTACGACCTTCCTTATGACCGCATCTGCATGCATGAGTTTGTCATCTCGGCCAAGAATCAGGTCAAGCACGGTGTGCACGCGATTGACATCGCCAAGGCCTTGATGGATTACGGCTTCCACCCGCCGACCGTTTATTTTCCGCTGATCGTCAAAGAAGCCATGATGATTGAACCGACCGAAACAGAAAGCAAGGAAACGCTCGACGCTTTCGCCGATGCCATGCTGGCGATCGCCGATCGCGCTGAGCAGGAGCCGGACGCACTGCATGCTGCGCCGAGCAGCACCAGCGTCAATCGGCCGGATGAGCTCAAGGCCGCCAAAGACATGGATTTCGCGCATCTGGATTGATGCCGATCCAGCGCGGATGCTAACGTGACGCGAAGTGGCGCTGCATGTCGCCGCAGGCGATCTGGCCCGGTGCGCCGGACGCATCTAGAAATCCGTACGCCAGGGCGGAGCCCTGTGTGGCCAGATCGAGCCGTGTTGATACGCCCATAGGGCCCATGCCGATCAGGCATTTGGGTCGACCCAAGTCAAGGGCTGCGACTCGAGACAGGGTGGCCATGTCTTCCGGGGTATTGACCATGGTTGCAATCTTCGGAATGACGTTGGGATGTGTGCACATGCTGTGTAGGATATCGGTGAGTCGCGCGACGTCAGGCGTTGCTTCGAAGTCGTGGTAGGACACGATAATAGGGCGCTCGCGTTCAAGCGCCGCGTCGCATAACGCCGCGCAGATGACACTGCGTGATTCTATGTCGATGCAGGCGCACGCGACTTGCGCCTGCAACAAGACCGAGCGCCGTTCTGCATCGCCCGCGGCGTGTCCGCCTTCGAATTCAGCGCGCATAGTTACAAGCACAGGTGTTGCGCGTTGCTGCAGGGAGCGTGCGTCGTCCAGCCATGCATCGTCGGGCGCGGGGTCCATCAGGTCGAGGCGCAGTTCGACAATATCGCAATGGGGGTCACGCGCTCCGCTAGCAAGCTCGCGTAGCGCTTGGCGCGTGATGGTCGTGCCGACGACGCGTGGGATATTGCCGAGCTGAAGATGTCCGATTGAAATGGGGTGTGCGTTTGTCATGTCCGCTGAGCATGGACGGCAAGGGTGTCTGATTTCAAGCGCAGAAGCGTGGTCATGAAAAAAGCGCGACGGTCAGGCGCGGCTGTAAAGCCAGATGGCGGTGATCATCATGAGGGCGGCGAGGATGCGTCGAGCGATGCTGAAGCGACCCATGCGGGCTTCCACGTGGACGAGGCCCATATAGCCGATGATGGCGCCAGCAAGGACGGACCAGAGTCCACGTGTCGACTGCAGGATCGTGGCGTAGACCGGTCCAATGCTGGAAATCGAGAGAAAGAGAACCAACATGGCAAAGAACCAGAGAATCGTGTAGGGAATGCCGAAACGACGAAAGGCGCGCCAGTCACAGCGAGGGCGTTGTATGGCGATCACGATCACGCTAAAGATGCCAAGCAGTGCATAGCAGAGAAAGGCCCCTGTGAGGGCTGCTGTGATCGAGCCGGGTTCACCCAGATGCCGCACAAGTTGGCTGATGCCCAGGTCGGACAATGAATACCCCGAGCAGGTAAAGAGCACCAACAGTATCAAGCGTTTGCTGAGGTTCGCGCCGGCTGCATTGAGAATCAGGGCGGCCGATGTGCAGAGGACAACGGCGCCCCATTGTGGCATGCGCAGGGTTTCTCCGAAAAGAATCAGGTTCAGAAAAGCCAGCACAATGATTTTCAATCCGAGCAGGGGGGCTATGCTCGACGGAGGCGTGATTCGCATCAGGGATAACAACCCTATCTGACCGAAAACAAAAAAGCCGGTAGCGGCCATCAGGCTGTTGGCGTAAACGCGCAACGGCGGTAGGTCGAGCGGGGCTGTGCAGGCAAGGCCGACGACGGCGACGACGCCCATGATGGCGTGCGAAAACAGGAGCAAGTGCATGACCGCGCTACGCGAGCGCACCACAAACAGGCGTGAAAAAATATAAGCTGCCGTTTGGCTTAGCGCGCACGCTAAGCCAGCGGCGATGCCGATAGCGGTGGTGGACAAGGTCATAGGCGCGCCATGGTCGGGTTTCAATGTCCAAAGCGCAATAACGAAAAGCTCGTGTTCATTTCATGTGCTCACTATTATGCGGGAATGAATGATCACCATCACTTGCGGTTGTACATCGGAACGTACACGCGGCGAACGAGTACAGGCATTTACCGTAGTACATTTGATCCAGAGACGGGGACGCTTAGCGCCGCTGTGCTCGCCGCAGAGCTGAGCAATCCGACGTTTCTGGCAACGCACCCCATGCGACCCATTCTTTATGCCGTCGCCGACGGTTTGGGCGCAGAAAAGGGGGGGCACGCCTATGCCTTTACCATTGAGGCCACGACGGGTGGGCTCGCCGTGCAGGGCGTCGTGGCGACGAGCGCGGGACGTGCTTGCCATGCCTCCGTAGACTCGGCTGCGTCAGCACTGTTTTTTGCAGACTACGGCGAGGGTACTGCCGGACTGCTTCCCCTAGACGTGAATGGTGTGCCATCCCGCGCAAGCGTACAACGCACCTTCACGCATGGGTCGCAAGCGAATACTGAGCGTCAGAACAAAGCACATGCACACTCAATCAATGTGGCTCCGGGCAATCGTTATGTTTACGTCCCTGATTTAGGTGGTGACCGGATCTACGCTTTTGGTTTTGATTCGGAAGGGTCTGATTTGGTTCCGTTACATCCGCCCTGGGTGGAGACGGCGTCGGGGGCTGGACCGCGTCACATGACGTTTCATCCAAACGGTGTTGACGCTTTCGTGATCAACGAACTTGATAACACGATCGTGACATATCGTTACGATTCCGAATGTGGCGCGCTGCATCCCGTCTCTGTCGCGAAGACGCTGCCTGAGGATTTTCATGGTGACAGCATCTGTGCTCACATTCAGGTGTCGCCTGATGGGCGCTATGTCTATGGATCGAATCGAGGCCATGATAGTATCGTTGTCTTTGCTTACGCGGACCATTCCGGGGCGTTGACAAAGGTCCAGTGTGTGCCGTGCGGCGGGGCGCACCCGCGGCATTTCGCGCTCGACCCCTCAGGGCGATATTTGTTGGTTGCCAATATGGATGGTGACAATGTGGTGGTTTTCTCGCGCGAGGCCTCGACCGGAATCTTGAGCGAGGCCGGATTTTGCATCAATGTATCAATGCCTGTCTGCCTCGTGTGGGGTGGCTGAGCGCCTGCCAAGCAGGTGTCGCGCTATCCTCAATGTTTGCCACCCATTTCCGTGCAGATCTGAAGGCTCCGAACTGTGTGATCTTTTTTTCGTGACGGATGCAGTAGCTAGTATAGGATATGCGGAGATATCTCGAACTCGTTTAACGTCGATTAGTGGAGAAAGTGTCATGCGAAACGCTGGAATGAAGACCGTCTGTCTTTCGACACTGGTGGCGTTTTTTGCGGTAGGTGCATCGGAGACACTACTGGCACAGACGTATCGGCCGGGCTCCAAAGCGGCTAAGGCTGCCGCAACTAAGGCGGCGACCGCCGCTCCGCATCAGGTACTTAAGGTGCGTCAGGAACGCGTCATAGGTCGTAAGACGCTTGTGCAGACGCCCGAATTTCGGAGCAGCGTGCCGCGAACAGGCGGTCGTCCGCTAGAATGGTCGAAAATTGAGGTCGAATACGATACCGCCCCCGAGTGGATCGACCTTTTGACTGTGAAGTTCCATGTGATGACCTTGGAGACGGTCGACGGCAAGCCGGCCTATAGCATTTTTCGACAAACCGTCGATTATCTCGACATTGCCCAAGGCCGTGGGCATCTGGCTGCCGCCTATCTGCGCCCACGTACCGTTGAGCGTTATGGCGTTCCGGCCGTTGTTCACATCGAATTTCTGATCGCGGGTGAAGTTGTTGATCAAGTGGACGAATTGGATCCGTCGATGCGAGGTCAGGTCAAAGCGGACTGGTATAAAAACGACGCTGTCCTGCAAAGCGAATTTGTAACGGTGCGCGACGGCTATCTCCTGAGTCGGGCGAATACACCGTTTGATCTCGTCAATACGGATACGCACGAGGTTATCCGATAGTGGCGAAACCTAGGCGCATTCTCGCCGTAGATGTCGGCGCAAGCAAGGTTGTCGTGGCCGAATTCCTGACCGAGAAGGGGTCAGGGCCCATTATGCTGAATTATGGCATAGGGCATCTTGAAATTGATCCCGACCGCGACCAGCACTCCTCTGCCATCATTGCCGCCACGCTTCGCGATGTCATGCGCGAGCATGGCATCCGTCCCGCCCCGCTTTTGATGACCATCTCGGGGCAGACTGTTTTTCCCCGTTTCGTGAAGCTGCCGCCGGTGGCGCGCGAAAAACTGCGTCAGATTATTCAGTACGAAGCCGAGCAGAACGTTCCATTTCCTATCAATGAAGTTGTTTGGGACTACCAATTGCTTGGGGGCCCAGATGCGGTGGATACCAATGTCATGCTCGTGGCGGCAAAAATCGACAACGTCACCGCGCTGACGCACAGTGTTGGCGCGGCCCGATTGGAGCCTGAAGTCGTTGATGCAGCCCCACTTGCGTTGTATAATGCGGCTTGTTACAATTACGGTAACGACGAAGGATGCATGATGATTCTGGACTTTGGGGCTCGCTCCTCAAATCTGATTTTTGTTGAGCAAGATCGTGTTTTCAGTCGCAGTGTGCCCGTTTCGGGTAACACCATCACGATCGAAATAGCGAAACAGTTCGACATACCGTTTGCTGAGGCCGAAGCGCTAAAGAAAGAGCATGCCCGCGTTGGCTTGGGCGGTGTTTATGAAGGCCCCGACGACGAAACGGCCGCCCGGATATCCAAAATCGTGCGCAATGTCGTTACACGTCTTCACGCCGAAGTAAACCGATCGATCAACTTTTACCGTTCGCAGCAGGGCGGGAATCCGCCAGATCGCGTGCTTTTGTCAGGTGGCAGCTCCGTTATGGAGAACACGGACACCTTTTTTGAAGAAAAGTTGGGCGTACCGGTTGAATATTTGAATCCATTTACGACGGTAACCGTAGGTCCGAATGTGCAGGGCGTTGAAGATGATATTCATCTACTCGGTGAAGTTGTGGGACTGGCCCTTCGAAACACGCCGTTCTGCCGCATGCAAATCAATCTCATGCCCCCGGATCTGGTGGCATTGAAAACCTTCCGTGGTCGGCTCCCGTATTTTGCCGGTTCGGTGCTTGTTGTATTGGGAGCGCTAATCGCCTTGTGGTACCTCGAGTCGCGCACCATCGATTTACGGCAGAAGCAGCTAAACGATATCACGAAGCGCGTTAAAAGCACCGAAGACACCGCAAACAAACTCCTGGCGGTGCGCAATCAGAACGCTGCTGTCAGCGCTAAAGTCAATGATCTGACGAATCTAATTGAAAGCAAAACGCTTTGGCTGGAGATGGTTACGTCGGTTCACGATAGCTTGCTCCCTGGCATGTGGGTCACGCGAATTTCACCACAAATTTCGCAAGTGAAGCCCTTTTCCGCTTTTGAACTCAAGGCATCCGGCTTCGAGGACTCTCTGAAAGCCTTTGATTCGACGGATCAGACGACCGCCGAGGTGTTTCGCGACCGCTTGCGGGCCTCCCCTTTCTTTTCCGATGAAACGGAGCTTAAAACGCAGCGTATGCAAAATGGCTGGTTGCGAGAGTTTACGTTAAACGTTCATCTCGAAAAACCGATGACAGCGCGCTGATTATCATGAAAAACAAAACACAACTTATTTTCATGATTGGTGCCTCGGTAGCAGGGGTATTGATCGTCGGCTGTGCTGTACTGCTCTTCTTGAGTCACTCAAAGCTCAACAAGGTCGAGCGGAGCATAAAGGCCAAACAGGTTCGGCTCGAGGCCTTGTCGTCGGGTAATCCGTTTCCCAGTGAAAAAAATGTTCAGATTGAACTGAAAAATGGCGAAGCGCTCCGCTCCTGGCAAAAAAACCTGTCGAACACGGCGGCGCAAGGTCAGCTGAATTTGGACATGCGTACGCCGTCAAAATTCAGGCGCCTATTGGGTAAGACGGTGACGCAATTGATCAGCGCAGGTGGTGCCGACGTCGTTTCTGAAAACTTCTTTTTTGGATTCACCCGCTACCTCACCGAGGGCAGCGAGCTTCCGCAGCCCGGTAATGTGCCTCGATTGGCGCAACAGCTGGCGGTCGTTGATCGTGTCTGTGGCATTCTGTTCGACGCCAATATTACGAAATTAAAAGGCGTTACAAGGGAGGTTTTTGAGGGGTCACGCAAAGAAATGGCGCTGACCGGTACGGATTCCAGCGCGGGCGTGCTTAATGAAGGTGATTTATATGGAAAGTTGCGCTTTAATTTTGAATTTTCGGCGACTGAGGATGCCTTTTTCGACGTGATGAACCGAATTGCTTCCAACGAGCTGTTCATGTCTGTCGGTACCATTCAATATACGAAACCGAGAGCCGATGTTCATGAGGATCTGATTCCGGAAGCCGGAAAGGCTTCGCTCGGCTCCGAGCAAGCGACCTTGGACCCAGAAGAGCAAGAAGTCGAAGTGGACGACCAGGGGCGTCTGTTTCCTTCGCGTTATCGCCGCATTGTGAGCGGCCATGATCATGAAGTGCCGATGGACATTTCTATGGAACTGAACGTCTTTCAGTTCGTGGAGGTGAAAGCGGAATGAAAGGCATCGGACGCATAGGAACAGTCGTCAAAACTTACTACGACAAGGTCGTCGCGGTGCTTGCATTTTCGGCGCTCATTGGCTCTGTCATTTTTGTAGGCTACAAAACGGCGACAATGGATGAGTTAGAACGGGATTTTTCTAAGAAAATCACACAAATCGCTATCCCGCACCCAACGGCACCGAATGTCGAAATCACGATTTATGAAGATGCTTTAGCGGATTTAAACCTGCCTAATCAGATTCCAGCCTATTCAAACACTGTATTTCTGCCCGAGGAACGTGTTTGGTGTACCGAATGTCGTTTCCCCATTGCATTCGCGGTAAACACCTGTGATTATTGCGGGACGCATCAGCCTACGAACTCGCTCCCTCCGCCTGAAGACTTCGATGAAGATGGTATGAGCGACACGTGGGAATCGACGTACGAGCTCGACCCTAAGGATCCTGCAGACGCCGATATCGATTCTGATTCAGACTTTTTTACAAATCTTGAGGAATTTAACGCCCGCGAATTGATCGGGCGGAGCACGAATCCCAAAGACGAGGCAGACTATCCGCCGATTGCCATAAAACTTTGCATTGCAGACGTTAAAACAAAACCGTTTAATTTACTGTTTAAGTCCTACTCAAAATCCGGAGCGGGAGGCAAAATTGTCTATGCCGTCAATTCGCGGCATGGCGGTCAAACCTATTTCAAAAAATTGGGTGAATACGTAGGTAAGTTCAGAATTATCAAATTCAAGCAAGTCATCGAAAACAAGGTTATTAGGGGCATTCCACGCAAAATCGACAAATCGATTCTCACCTTGAAAAAGGGAAAGCAACTTATTGAACTGACGCTTGGTAGCGTGCGTGACCACGTCGAGCATGAAGTTGCGATCGGATTTAGTGAAGACGATAAAACGTATTATGTCTCACAAGCAGGCGACAAATTTGAGCTGCTTGGACGCATCTACACAGTTAAAAGCATTGACACCGAAAACCGAAAAATAGTAATTCGGGGGGCTAATGACGAAAAAGACATGGAGATTAAAGGCGACTGTAAGTAGTTGTCGTTCCCTGACTTGTTTTGCCTCTGAAAATCCAGGAGATTCTCGCTGATGTTGCGACATAGAAGACTTGCACGGGTAATTTACGTACTAAGCCTAATGGCTTTACCCTGCGTACTCATTGCACAAGAGGCAGACGAAGATGCGATGATCGTAGCCGAAGAGCTCTCCGTTGAAGAGGCGCTCGAAGGCGATTTGATCATTGAAGAAATCGACGACATATCTTTCGATGATGACTTCGAACTGGATCCAGACCTGCCTGGAGCCGACGTCGCAGCCCCTGATGACCTCGA